>CAXTVB010000049.1:0-13002 GCA_964247555.1 uncultured Sphingomonas sp.
TCGCAACAACACCGCCGCGACCGAGGCGTTGCTGGAAAGCGCGGTCGCCGAGGGCGTGCGGCATTTCATCTTCTCCTCGACCGCCGCGACCTACGGCACGCCGGCGAAGGTGCCCGTCGCGGAGGGCGACCCGACCGTGCCGATCAATCCCTATGGCATGTCGAAGCTGATGACCGAGGCGATGCTGAAGGACGTCGCCGCGGCGCATCCGATGAATTTCTGCGCGCTGCGCTATTTCAACGTGGCGGGCGCCGACCCGCTGGGGCGCAGCGGGCAATCGACGGTGGGTGCCACGCACCTCATCAAGATCGCGGTCGAGGCGGCGACGGGCAAGCGCGGGCATGTCGGCGTTTTCGGCACCGATTTCGACACGCCCGACGGCACCGGCGTGCGCGACTATATCCATGTCTCCGACCTCGCCGCCGCGCATGTCGCCGCGCTCGATTTGCTTGTGGCCGATCCGGCGCGGAGCCACATCCTGAACTGCGGCTATGGCCGGGGTTTCTCGGTGGGCGAGGTGCTCGACGCGGTCGACCGGGTGACGAACCTGACGATCGAACGCCGCTACGAGGGTCGCCGCGCGGGGGATCCCGCCGCGCTGGTCGCGGACAACGGCGCGATTCTGGCGGCGCTGAACTGGCGACCGGAACGAGACGATCTCGACACGATCGTCCGCGACGCGCTGGCGTGGGAGCGGGCGCTGGCGGAACGGCGGGCCTAGTGCTCCTGCGAAAGCAGGGGCCCAGGGTTACCGACGGAGACGCTTGTGATCCTGGGCTCCTGCTTTCGCAGGAGAACCGCTACCGAACCCGCGCCGTCGCCCACCACCAGCCCACCGCCCACAGCGTCCCGAAGCTCCACCCTGCCAGCACGTCGGACGGCCAGTGGACGCCCAGATATACCCGACTGGCCCCGATCGCGGCCACCAGCAGCGCCGCGATGCTGATGAGATAGCGATGCACCCTGCGGTCGTCGGTCGTCAGCGTCGCGAGCGCGGCCAACGTCATGTAAACGATTGCACTACCCGCCGCGTGGCCGCTCGGGAAACTCGCATGCGCGGCGGGGACCAGATGCGGGACGATCGTCGGTCGCGGCCGGGCGATGTCGAGCTTCACCAGCGTCACGACCGCGCCCCCGGACGCGCAGGCGATGATCGTCGCGAGCGCGGCTCGGCCCCGTCCGGTGACGACCAGCAATCCGGCGACCGCGGCGACGACGATCGCCAGGACCGGCGGGCTACCCAGCGCGGTGATATCAATCGCGACCGACGGCAACCAATAGGGGCCGCCCCATATGCGCAGGCCGGAGATTACGGCCCGGTCGAACGCGAACGGCCAGTGATCGATCGCCAGCCCGGCGAGCAGCACCAGCGCCACAGCCACGGCCGCGACACCCGCGCCGAGCAATGTCGGCGGCGGCCGCCGCGCCGTCATCAGTCGGCGAACAGCAGCACCGGCGTTTCCAGATAGCGCTTGAGCGCCTGGACATAGCTTGCCGCGTCCCAGCCATCGACGACGCGGTGATCGCAGCTGATCGACAGGTTCATCAGCTTGGCCCGCCGGATGTCGTCGCCGTCGAAGACGGGGCGTTCGAGGATCTTGTTCGGTCCGATGATCGCGACCTCCGGCCGGTTGATGACCGGCGTGGTCGCGATCCCGCCGAGCGGGCCGAGCGAGGTGACGGTGATCGTGCCACCGCCCATCTCGTCGGGTTTCAACTTGTTCGCGCGTGCCGCCTCGGCGAGCCGACCGATCTCGGTCGCCAGCTGCCAGACGTTGCGATCCTGCGCGTCGCGGATGACGGGGACGGTCAGGCCGACATCGGTCTGCGTCGCCATGCCGAGATGCACGCGACCGGAGCGCGTCACCACGCCCGCCTCGTCGTCGTAGCGCGCGTTGAGCATCGGGAATTCGGGCAGCGAGCGGCAGATCGCGACGATCAGCAGCGGCAGCAGCGTCAGCTTCGGCCGCGGCCCGCGATTGGCATTCAGGTCCGCGCGCATCGCCTCCAGCGCGGTGACGTCGATCTCGTCGACATAGGTGAAATGCGGGATGGCACGCTTGGACGCCGCCATATTCTCGGCGATGCGGCGACGCATGCCGATGACCTTCACCTGCTCGTCGGCGCGGGCGCGACTGGCGTTCGGCGCGTGGTACCCCTGGCCCGAGCCGTAGCGGAGATACGCATCGAGGTCCGAATGGCGGACGCGGTCGGAGTCCGTCTTCACCGAGGCGAGATCGATCCCCAGGTCCTTCGCCCGCGCACGGACGGCGGGGGATGCTAGTGCCTTGAAATCCTCCCCGGCACGGGGGGGGGGACCGTCCGCAGGACGGTGGACGGGGCCTTCCTCGGGCGACATCGCCCGTGGCACGCCCCCTCCACCACCAGCTTCGCTGGCGGGCCCCCTCCCCGCACCGGGGAGGATTTGCCCTTCCTCCACCCCCGGATTCTCCGCATCATACTGCTCGGCCGTCTCCGCCTGCGCCGCGCTCTCTGGCGCAGCCACGACCTCGTCGCCCGCGACCTCGGCATCCGTCTCGATCACGACCAGCGCAGCACCGATCGACACCTGGTCCCCGACCGCGCCCGCCAGTTCGACGACGACGCCCGACACCGGCGATTCCATCTCGACCGTCGCCTTGTCGGTCATCATGTCGGCGATGTTCTGGTCTTCCTCGACGCGGTCGCCGACCGCGACATGCCACGCGACGATCTCGGCCTCGGCGATGCCTTCGCCGATATCGGGCAGCTTGAAGGTGAAACGGGCCATCAGGCGTCCTTCATGATCTTCTTGAGCGCCTCGCCGATGCGGACGGGGCCGGGGAAATAGGCCCATTCGAGGCTGTGCGGATAAGGCGTGTCGAAACCGGTCACGCGCTCGATCGGCGCCTCGAGATGGTAGAAGCAGCGTTCCTGCACCAGCGCGGACAGCTCCGCGCCGAAGCCGCCGGTTCGCGTCGCCTCGTGGACGATCATGCAGCGCCCGGTCTTCTTCACCGACGCCTCGATCGTCTCGATATCCAGCGGCACGAGCGTTCGCAGGTCGACGATCTCGGCGTCGACGCCGGCATCCGCCACGACCTGCGTGCAGACATGGACCATCGTGCCGTAGCACAGGATGGTCAGCGCCTCGCCGGGCCGGACGACCTTGGCCTTGCCCAGTTCGATCTTGTAATAGCCGGTCGGCACCTCGCCTGCGGGGTGCTTGGACCAATTTTCCGCAGGACGATCCCAATGGCCGTTGAACGGGCCGTTGTAGATGCGCTTGGGTTCGAAGAAGAGCGTCGGGTCGTTGTCCTCGATCGCGGCGATCAGCAGGCCCTTGGCGTCATAGGGGGTCGAGGGGATCACCGTCTTGATCCCCGACACGTGGGTGAAGATACCCTCCGGCGACTGCGAATGCGTCTGCCCGCCGAAAATGCCGCCACCGAACGGCGATCGCACCGTGATCGGCGAGGTGAATTCGCCCGCCGACCGGTATCGCAGCCGCGCCGCCTCGCTGACCAGCTGATCGAGTGCGGGATAGATATAGTCGGCGAACTGGATCTCCGGCACCGGGCGCAGGCCATAGGCACCCATCCCGACCGCGACGCCGATGATGCCGCATTCGGTGATCGGCGTATCGAACACGCGCGTCTTGCCGAACTTCGCCTGCAGGCCCGCGGTGGCGCGGAAGACGCCGCCGAAATAGCCGACATCCTCCCCCATCACGATGACCGCGGGGTCGCGTTCCATCATGACCTCCATGGCGGAGTTGATCGCCTGGATCATGGTCATGCGGGTGCTGGTGGGGGCGTCTGTCTCGGTTTCAGTCACGTCGGCCATGCCCTAGCTCGTCACCCCAGCGAACGCTGGGGTCTCCGCGTTGTGAAGTGCGCGCTTGCGGCACGAGATCCCAGCTTCCGCTGGGATGACGGATGTTGGCATCACGTCCGATCCCATGGCCGACCGCTCGCGGTCTCTTCCGCCACCATATGCGCCTGCTGCTCGCGCAAATGCCAGGGCATCTCCTCGAACACCCCGTCGAACAGCGTATCAAGCGGCTGGTGCAGGCCGTGGCCGAGGATGCCGTTCTTCTCGGCCTCCTTCTGCGCGGCCTTCACCTGGTCGGCGAGGTCCTTGTCCTGCGCCGCATGACGTTCCTCGTCCCATTCGCCGATCGCGATCAGATGCTCCTTCAACCGCCGGATCGGATCGCCGAGCGGCCAGGCATTGGGTTCGCCCTCCGACCGGTACTGGCCCGGATCGTCGGAGGTCGAATGCCCCTCCGCACGGTAGGTGAAATGCTCGATCAGCGTCGGCCCCTGGTTGGTCCGCGCGCGTTCCGCCGCCCAGGACGTCGCGGCGTAGACCGCCAGTGCGTCGTTGCCGTCGATGCGCAGCCCCGCGATGCCGTAGCCGATCGCACGTGCCGCGAAGGTCGTCGCCTCGGCACCGGCAAAGCCCGAAAAGCTCGAAATCGCCCATTGGTTGTTAACGACGTTCAGGATCACCGGCGCGCGATAGACGCTGGCGAAGGTACAGGCGGAATGGAAATCGCCTTCCGCGGTCGATCCCTCGCCGCACCATACCGCGGCGATCCGCGTATCGCCCTTCGCCGCGGACGCCATCGCCCAGCCAACGGCCTGCGGATATTGCGTCGCGAGGTTGCCCGAAATCGAGAAGAAGCTCGCCTCCTTGACCGAATACATGATCGGCAGCTGCTTGCCCTGCAGCCGGTCGCCCTTGTTCGAATAGATCTGGTTCATCATGTCGACCATCGACCAGTCGCGCGCGATCAGCAGTCCCTGCTGGCGATAGGACGGAAAGCACATGTCGTCGCGGTCGAGCGCATAGGCGGCGGCGACCGCGACCGCCTCCTCACCCGTCGCCTTCATGTAGAAGCTGGTCTTGCCTTGCCGCTGGGCGCGGAACATGCGTTCGTCGAACGCGCGAGTCAGCGCCATGCTGCGCAGCATCCGCCGCAGCAGATCTGGCGACAGCCGCGGATTCCACGCGCCGACCGCCTGCCCGTCCTCGTCCAGCACGCGGACGAGGCCATAGGACAGATCGGTGAAACTCATCGCCGCATCGGCGGTGTCGGGCCGGCGTGCGGCATCGGCCGCGGGGACCTCGACCGACGCGAAATCGACCGCGTCGCCGGGACGGAACTTGGGTTCGGGGACGTGGAGGGACAGCGGCTGCAGATTGGCGCGCGGGATATCGCCGGCCATGTGTCCCTCCAGATCGTGGCGCGCGGACGTCATGCCCGCCTGCGACCCGCCTTCGCGCCGTTGTAATTAAATTTCAAGCGAGTCGGATAGGCCGGGCGGCTCATTCGCCGGTCTTTTCAACGTCGATCCCGTTGTCGGGCTGGCCGTCGCCGGTCGCGGAATCGCTGCTGAGATCCTCACCCGCGCTGCCGCCGCCCGCGCCGACGCCGCTACCGCGGACTTCGCCGGTGCGCGGATCGACCGATGCGGGGGTGCCGTTGTCTGGCGGGATGGCGGTGGTCTTGTCGGTGTGCATGGGATGTTCTCCTCGGTCGGATGAACGGCTTTGCCGGCGGAGACGTTCCCCTCCTCCTCCGTCATGCCGGGCTCGTCCCGGCATCCATCGTGCCGCCAGCCAATCGGCCGGCGAATGCGCGGCACGATGGACCCCGGGACAAGCCCGGGGTGACGAACGCAGGGCGTCCCTCACCCCACCGTCTGTTCGATCACCCCGAAGATCGGATGGTGCTTGTCGTCCTCCGCCCAGATCTTCACGACATCGCCCTTCTTCAGGAACGGCGTCGTCGCCTTGCCGCCAGCGATCGTCTCGATCGTGCGCAGTTCGGCGAGGCAGGAATAGCCGACCCCGCCCTCCGCGATCGTCTTGCCCGGCCCGCCATCCGCACCCCGGTTCGACACGGTGCCCGACCCGACGATCGTCCCCGCCCCAAGCGCGCGCGTCTTGGCGGCATGCGCGACGAGCGTGCCGAAATCGAAAGTCATGTCCTCGCCCGCTTCGGCCCGGCCGAAGGGCTGGCCGTTGAGGTCGACCATCAGCGTACGGTGGAGCTTGCCGTCCTTCCACCAATCGCCGAGCGACTCCGGGGTCACGAACACGGGCGAGAAGGCGCTGGCAGGCTTGGACTGGAAGAAGCCGAAGCCCTTGCCGAGTTCGCCGGGGATCAGGTTGCGCAAGGATACGTCGTTGGTCAGCCCGACCAGCCGGATCGACGCCAGCGCTTCCTCGCGGCTCGCGCCCATCGGCACGTCGCCGGTCACGACGACGACCTCGCCCTCCAGGTCGCAGCCCCAGGCCTCGTCGGCCAGCGGGATCGGATCGCGCGGCGCCAGGAACCCGTCCGACCCGCCCTGATACATCAGAGGATCGTGCCAGAAGCTGTCGGGCATCTCCGCGGCCCGCGCCTGTCGCACCAGCGCGACATGGTTCACGTACGCCGAGCCGTCCGCCCATTGATACGCGCGCGGCAGCGGCGAGGCGGCGGCATGTTCGTGGAACCGCCGCATCGGGATCGTCTCATGCTCCAGATCGGTCGCGAGATTCTCCAGCGCGGGCAGCAGCCGGTCCCAATCGTCGAGTGCGGCCTGCAGCGTCGGCGCGATATGGCTCGCCTCCGCGCACCACGCCAGATCGTTGGACACGACGACGAGCGCGCCGTCGCGACCCTGTTTGAGGCTGGCCAGTTTCATGCGTGCTCTCCTAGGATTGTTTGCGACGGTCTTAGCCTGTCGTAACCGCATCCGTCACCCTTACCGTCATGCCGGGCTCGACCCGGCATCCATCGTGCCGCGCATCCTCACGCGTCTGATTTCGCGGCACGATGGACCCCGGGACAAGCCCGGGGTGACGAAGGTCTGGCTTTGCCCCTTGACCCAATCCAACCGACTCCGCACCGTCGCCAAAACAAGAGAGGATTGCCATGACGCTCGACGCGCTGCCCGGCCGCTTCGCCTATACCGACGACCATGAGGCGTTCCGCCACACCGTCCGCCAGTTCCTGGCAAAGGACGGCGTCCCGAACGTCAACGCCTGGGAAGAGGCGCGGCTGGTCCCGAAGGATTTCTGGCGCAAGGCTGGCGAGGTCGGAATGCTGTGCCCGACCGTGCCGGAGGCGTATGGCGGTCTGGGCCTCGATTTCGGCTATAACGCCATCGTCGACGAGGAGATGGCCTATGCGGGCGTCCCCGCCGGCTTCTCGCTGCAATCGGACATCGTCGCGGGCTATATCGAGCATTACGGCTCCGAAGAGCAGAAGGCCGAATGGCTGCCCAAGATGGTGTCCGGCGACGTCATCACCGCGATCGCGATGACGGAGCCTGGCACCGGCAGCGACCTCCAGGCGATCCGCACGACCGCGAAGAAGGACGGCAACCATTACGTCATCAACGGGTCGAAGACATACATCACCAACGGCCAGAACACCGACCTGACCCTGGTCGTCGCGAAGACCGATCCCGATGCCAAGCCCGCCTGGAAGGGCATGTCGATCATCCTGGTCGAAAGCGACCGCGAGGGATTCCGCAAGGGCCGCAAGCTCGACAAGATCGGGCAGGACGCCGCGGACACCAGCGAGTTGTTCTTCGACGATGTCCGCGTGCCGATCACCAATTGCCTGGGGGAAGAGGGCAAGGGCTTCGGCTATCTGATGAGCCAGTTGCCGCAGGAACGCCTGTCGATCGCGGTATCGGTCCAGGCGTCGGCGCAGAAGGCGTTCGACGAGACGGTGGAATTCACCAAGACGCGCAAGGCGTTCGCGGGGATGGTGTTCGATTTCCAGAACACGCGGTTCGTGCTCGCCGGGCTGAAGACGAAATTGCAGGTCGGCTGGGCACATCTCGACTGGGCGATCACGCGGCATCTGAAGGGCGAGCTGACCAACGAGGAGGGCGCCGCCGCCAAGCTATGGCATACCGACCTGCAATGGGAGGTGATGGACGCCTGCCTGCAACTGCATGGCGGCGCGGGATACATGAACGAATATCCGATCGCGCGGGCGTGGCGCGCAGCGCGGGTGACGCGGATCTTCGGGGGAACGAACGAGATCATGAAGGAAGTGATCGGCCGCGCGCTTTAGGGGCGGCACGCACCGGTCGCGCCAGCGAAAAACGCGCGCGGCCGGCGGACGGGCACTGCCCGATCCGGCCGACGGCTTTGCCGGCGGCGAAGGCCGGGGCCCAGCTGCGAGCTTCTCGCAGCGGCGCGATGCCTCCGTTACGTCAACCATGGCACCCGGACCCCGGCCTTAGCCGGGTTGGCGTTGAGGGCGCGCAGGAAGGACACGCGAACACCTTCGCCCCACCCCGGGACGCTACCTGGTTAACCCCTCGATATCTCCACCTTACCGTCCGACACCTCGCCGCCTACCTCCCCCCCATGGCGACTCGTGCCCCCTCGCAGCCCGCCTCGCCGATCGCCGCTTCGGTCGCGGGGCTGCTCGTGCTGCTCGCCGCCTACGGCCTCTGGTCGACGCCTGCCCTGGTCACGCGGTGGGGATGGTCCGATGCCGCGCCGCTGGTCCTGGCCGGGTGGCTCGCCGCCGCGGCCCTTGTCGTGCCGCTGTATCGACGAACACCGCGCTGGCCCGTGTTTGCAGCGTGCATCGCCGCCACCGTCGCGCTCCGTCTCGTCGCCGCGCTCGTCGTCATCGGGCGCGTGCCGGAGGGTGACGCCGCCAGCTACCTGACGCTCGCGCGCCATCTCCAGGGCGGCCAGGGCCTGGCCCTGTTCGAGCCCTATATCGGCGGCGTCGTCCGCGGCCTCTATCCGCCGGCTTATGCGCTATTGCTGGCGGGCTGGGGCGAGATCGCGGGGCTGTCGACGGGCGCGCTGTCGATCCTGTCGCTGGCGATCGACGCGGCCGCGGCGCTGGCGATCGCGCGGCTGGGGCGGGCGATCGAACGTCCGGCGGCGGGGCGGGCCGCGGCGTGGCTGTACATGATCTGGCCGGCGACGCTGTTCTCCGCGCCGCTTGCGCAGAAGGAAAGCCTCTGCGTCCTGCTGATCGTCGCGCTGGCCATATCGTGGATCGAAGCCGCCCGTGCCCCGACCCTGCCGCGCATTGCGGCGATCGGGATCGTCGCGGGCTTGATCGCGCTGACCCAGCCGGGCGAGGTGCCGCTGGCTTTCCTGTTCGGGCTGGCGATGATCCCCCGAGCCCGCGTCGCGCGGGTAGTGCGCATCGGCCTGCCCGCGGCGATCGTCGCGGCGCTGGTCATGATCCCGTGGTGGGTCCGTAACGCGATCGTCTTCGACCGCTTCGTACCGCTGACCAGCGCGGGTGGGCTGGGGCTCTGGATCGGCAACAACCCCGACGCGACGGGCAACTGGATGCCGCCGCCGGCCGCGTGGCGCGGACTGCCCGAACTCGCGTACGGGGCGCATGCGGCAGAGGTCGCGCGCGACTGGATCATGGCGCATCCGCTGGACTTCCTGCGGCTGAGCATCGTCAAGTTCCTGCGGACGATGGGCGTCGCGCAGGCCGGGTTGGTCCGACTCGACGCGATGCGGCCCATGCCGGCGGGGGCGATCCTGGCCGCGTCGATGCCGCTCGCGCAGCTGACGCATGTCGGATTGCTCGGGTTCGCCGCTTGGGCGGCGCGGAGCAATGCCCGCGCCAATGGCGTGTTGCTCGCGTTGGTCGTGGCATGTCTGGTCCAGATGCTCGGGTTCGGGCTGTGGTTCGAATTCGCCGAACGCCACCGCGAATTCGCGACGCCCTTCCTGCTGCTGATAGCGATCGTCGGAATGGAAGCGATCGGTTGGCCGCGCGGCAGGACCGTCGGGCACCGCGCCGGGTTGACTTTTCCCGCCTGATCGGCCAGAGCCGCACCATCGAGGCGTCATGCAGCGTGATCGGACAGCGGCAAACCCCGCGTCCAAGCTCCGCCTCGGTCGTTATTCACAGGCTTCCCTTTTCACGCGGGGTGTCAACCACCACCGCCACCCGTGCGTCGATTTGCGATTCCCCGGGTCCGGCATAGTCGAAAGCATTTCCATGCCCTTTTCCGATCTCGGCCTCGCCGAGCCGCTCGTCCGCGCCCTCCAGGCCAAGGGGTACGAGACCCCCACCCCGATCCAGCGCGACTCCATCCCCATCCTGCTCGAGGGCCGCGACCTGCTCGGCATCGCGCAGACCGGCACCGGCAAGACCGCGGCGTTCGTGCTGCCGTCGATCCAGCGCCTCGTCGGGTCGCAGAAGCGCATCCTGCCGACGCATTGCCGCATGCTCGTCCTCGCGCCGACCCGCGAACTCGCCGGCCAGATCGCCGACAGTGCGCGCGATTACGGCAAATTCTCCAAGATGTCGGTGGCGACCGTGTTCGGCGGCACCAGCATCAACAAGAACCGCCAGGACGTCAGCCGCGGCGTCGATATCCTCGTCGCCACGCCCGGTCGCCTGATCGACCTGGTCGAGCAGGGCTTCCTCAATCTGTCGACGATCGAGATCCTGGTGCTGGACGAGGCCGACCAGATGCTCGACCTCGGCTTCATCCATGCGCTGCGCAAGATCGTCCGCATGCTGCCGCGCAAGCGCCAGACGCTGTTCTTCTCGGCGACGATGCCCAGCACGATCCGCGAGCTGGCGGACCAGTTCCTCCACGAGCCGGCGACCGTGTCGGTCAAGCCCGCTGCGACCACCGCGGAGCGCGTCGACCAGTATGTCACCTTCGTCAACCAGGCGGAGAAGCAGGCGTTGCTGACGATCGTCCTCGGCGGCGAAGGCGTCGACCGCGCACTGGTCTTCACCCGCACCAAGCACGGCGCGGACCGTGTCGTGAAGCTGCTTGCGGGCAACGGCATCGCCTCCAACGCGATCCACGGCAACAAGAGCCAGCCGCAGCGCGAGCGCGCGCTGGCGGCGTTCAAGTCGGGCCAGGTGCCGATCCTGGTCGCCACCGACATCGCCGCGCGCGGCATCGACGTGTCGGGCGTCAGCCATGTGGTGAACTTCGAACTGCCCAACGTCGCCGAGCAATATGTCCACCGCATCGGCCGGACGGCGCGCGCGGGGGCCAGCGGGATCGCGATATCCTTCTGCGCCGAGGACGAGCGGCCCTATCTGCGCGACATCGAGAAGGTGACGCGCCAGAAGATCGCGGTCGAGGCGCTCCCCGAGGATTTCATGCAGCAGGCGAACAAGATCAAGGCGACCCGCGTCCAGGCGATCGGCAACGATCCCGCCCCCCGCGAGGATCGCCCCCGCCAGCAGCGTGGTCCTGCACGTCCGCGCGCGACGCACGCACCGAGCCCGACCGGCAGCAATACGGGTCGTAATTATTCGAATGCCAGCCGGGGCGGTGGCCAGGGTCGCGGAGCGTCCGGCGGTGGTGGTCGCTCCGGCGGCGGTGGCCGCAGCGGCGGCGGCGGCGGTGGCAGCCGGACGGGCAACGCGGCGCGCTAACCGCTCTGGCATGCCGGGCTGGTCCCGGCATCCAGAGCCGCAGGCGATGACGTTCGTGGCTCTGTATCCCGGGGCGAGCCCGGGATGACGTTTGATACTGGGGTATCCCCTCCCGTGCGGAGGCCGGGGCCCAAATGGCGATGTGCGTCGTTCGACGTCAGCGCCGCCACGAGCGTTCTGGAAGTGGACCCCGGCTTCCCCGACGGGGTGGGACTGACTTTCCGTTCTCCCGCGAACGCGGGAGCCCAGGAGCCACGAGCGTCGGTCTCCGTAACCCTGGACCCCTGCTTCCGCAGGGGAACGGGAAAGCGCTACCCCCGCACGCTCAGCCACTCCGCCACCGGCGCCCGTTCGCTCCGCGTCCTGTTCGCCGGTTCGGCGACATCCTCATATCCGATCGCGACCCCGCAGAAGAGCATGCGCTGGTCCGGCGTCGCGATGACCGCGCCGACCGTATCGGGATACATCGCCCAGCATTCCTGCGGGCAGGTCGCCAGACCCGCATCGACCGCGAGCAGCATCAAGTTCTGCAGATACATGCCCAGGTCGGCCCATTGCGGCGGACCCATGCCGCGGTCGACCGTCACGAAATAGGCGGCCGGCGCGCCGAAGAACTGGAAATTGCGGGCGAACCACGCCCGCCGACCGTCCCGATCGTCACGCGGGATGCCGATATGCGCGTACATGGCCTCCCCGATCGCGGCGCGGCGCTCCTTGTAAGGCGCGGCCAGCTTGGGCGGGTAGACCGCATAGGCCGGCGTCTCGACCTCGCCCTGCGCGAGCTTTCGCGCCATGGTCGCCTTCAGCCCGCCGATCGCATCGCCCATGACGACATCGACATGCCAGGGCTGGAGATTGCCCCCGGTCGCCGCGCGCGCGGCGCGGATCGCGAGCGACTCCAGCGTCTCGCGCGGCACCGGCCGGTCGAGGAACCCACGGACCGAGCGGCGCTCGGCGATGGCGTGGCCGACATCCATGCCGGTCAATCCGCGAACTTGGGCAGGCGCTTCTCGAAATTCGCCATCACCGCCTCGCGCTGATTGGCGGTTCGCATGATCGCCAGTTGCTCGTCGCTTTCGGCCTGCAGGACCGCCCTGGCATCGCCGTCCGCGGCGACCGCAAACAACCGCTTCGACGCGCGGATCGCGTGCGGGTTGCGCGCCGCGATCGTCGTCGCCAGCGCCATCGCCGAGGCATGCGGATCGTCGGCGATCTGCGTCACGAAGCCGTGGCGCATTGCCTCCTGCGCATCGAATTCGCGCGCGGTATAGGTCAGCTCGCGCAGCACGTCGTCGCGCGCCAGAGTCCGCCACAGCGCGACACCCGCCATGTCCGGGACCAGCCCCCAATGCGTCTCGCGGATCGCGAAGCGCGTGCCGGGCGCGGCGATGCGGATATCGGCGCCCGACATGATCTGGAACCCCCCGCCGAACGCGACGCCATGGACCGCCGCGACGACGGGCATCGGCAGCGTCCGCCACCCCCAGGCGATGTGCTGCATCAAGTTCGCGTCGCCGTGCGTCCGCTCGCCGAGCGGATTGCCCGATCCGCCGCTCTGCATCGACACCATGTCCAGCCCCGCGCAGAATGCCCGCCCCTCGCCCGACAGC
>CAXTVB010000050.1:0-6884 GCA_964247555.1 uncultured Sphingomonas sp.
GCCGGCGGTGACCGTGTAGGTGAAATGCGTGGTGCCGTTGTAGTCGGCGGACGGGGTGAAGATCAGGTGGTTCGATCCGGCGAGCGCTACCTGCCCGTTGGCGACCGATATCGCCGCGCCGCCTGCGCCGATCGCCTGTCCGTCGACGGCGGTGATCGCGCGGGTCGGGTCGGAGAAGCTGTCGTTCGCCAACGCCGCGATGCCGACCGCGGTGTCTTCGGGCGTCGTAGCGCTGTCCGGCGCGATGTCCGCAGCCGGCGCCAATGCGATGGCGACGGTGCTGCCGACGGTGGTCGCGACATGGCTCTGCTGGACCACGACCGCATCGAGGAAGTTGCCCGCGCTGGTATTCCCACCGGCCGAGCTGATCGCGGTGAAGTCGAGCCGCACCGCGTCGCCGGTCGCCGCGCCCGTGATCTGCGCCGTGTAGGCGCCCCAGGCCGTATTGCCGTCCGAATATTGCTGCTGGAACAGCACGACGTCGTCCGCCGTCCCCAGGACGCCGTCGGCCCCCAGGTCGGTCGCCGTCAGTTGCATCACGTCGGTGCCGAGACGCCCTTCGTGCGCGAAGGACACCGCGATCGCGCTGCCGACGGTGGACTGGAATTGCTGGTAGAGCGACGCCGCCTGATTGGCGTTAATTTCGAAGAACTGGTTGCCCTCGTAAGCGGTGAAGCCGTTGTGGCCGTTCGACCAGACTTCGATGTCATGGTCGGTCGCCGTCGTCTGCCAGCCGGGAACCTGGCTCTGGTCGACGATTTCGTAGGACGCGGCCGGAAGGACCGGTTTCTCCGCGCCGCCGTTCTGGAAATCCACGCCCTCGACCGGGACGTGCGTCGTGGTGATCGCCAGCGTATCCGCCCCGTTATAATCGGGTGCGGGGGTATATTTCAGCCCGTCGAGCGCAGCGTCGATCGCCGCTACCGTGCCGGTGAACGTCATCGTCGGATCCGCGGTGCCGTCTCCCGATACGAAGGTCAGTCCGCCGGTCCCGCCGAGCGTCAGCGTCCCATGCGCGACCGCGACGGTGACCGTCTGGCTGCCGCCGTCCGCGTCGCTGACCGTCACCGCATTGCCGTTCACGGCGGAGAAGGTCACGGTGATGTCCTCCGTCCCCGACTGCATGCCGGGGACGTGGTTCACGGGGGGATCGGCCTGCGGGATCACGGTCATGGCGACGGTCGAATTCGCGAAGCCGCCGCGGCCGTCGGCGATCGAATAGGCGATCGTGTCGCTGCCGTTATAGTCGGCGTCGGGGGTATAGGTCAGCGTGCCGTCGGTATTCACCACGACCTGGCCGTGCTGCGCGGATGCTGCGGTGACCGCCAGCGGATCGCCATCCGCATCGGTATCGTTCGCAAGCACCGACAGCGTCTGCGTATGATCCTCGGGCGTGGCCGCGCTGTCCGGATTGGCGACGGGCGCGCGGTTGATGTCGATCCGGCTGACCGCGGTCGCGCTGGTCAGCTTGGCGTTCGAGAAAGCGATGTCGATCACGCGCTGCGTCGTGTCGGGTGTCGCCGATGCGTTCGCGAAGGTGATCGCGCGGAGCGCGGTATCGTAATCGCTCTCGCTACCCGCTCCGCTCAGCGCCACGGATATCGAGCCGCTGCCATTGGTCACGGTCGCGGTGATGTTGGACGGCAGGTTGCCGGTATTCAGCGCATCGCCCGCCTTGGCATTGGTCAGGACGATCGTCGCGCCGGTGACCCCGTCGATATCCATCGGGTTGGTGACCACGACGTCGCTGGCGACGATCGGGCTGCCCGACGTACCGGTCGTGAACGTGAAATGCGCGTCGTTGCCGTTCGCGGTGCTGTCGTTCGCGTCGAGATCGAGCCGCGGGATCGATACATAGACCGGGTCGGTATATTTGAAGTCGGCGTTGCCGTCCTGGTAGAATTGGGCCTGCGTCGTCACGCCGTTGTTGGCGGCAAGGCTGTAGTTGATCGTGAAGGCGGACACCTTGGTCCAGTCGAACGTGACCTCCGACTTGGTATCGAGCGGGCGGCCGGCGGTCGTGTTCTCGTTCTGCGTGCCCGATGCGGCGACGTTCGACAGCGACGGGGCGATCGCGATGTCGGTCGCGCGTTCGGTGGTGTAATAGGCCAGATTGTCGGTCGGGACGCTGACCGCCTCGCGCGTGTTTGGATTGCCGCCCACGCCGTCGATGTCGAGGATGCCGAATTCGACGTTCGCCGGGATCGGCGTGTTGGTCCCGCTCAGCACCAGCTGCCACAGGACCTGCACGTTCGCGCCGTCGCCATTGGTGCCGTTGCCGTTGGAGGCGTCGCGAAGAAGAAACGTGGGATCGTCGCCATTGGTCGCAGAGGTGGGCCGGTTGAAGCGGACGAAATCGCCGGTGGAGATGGATACGACGGTCGCGACCAGATCGACCTTGGTCCCGTCCGCCAGCGTCGCCGCGGCGGCCCAGCGCGCGGTCGCGCCTGCACCCAGGTCGACGGTACGATCGGTCCCGCTGGTGGTGACGTAGCCGGTCGATCCGGTCGCGACGACGTTGCCGTTCGCGTCCTTGACCGTCAGGCTGTCGGGCGTGACCGCGATCGGCACGGGGACGTTGGGATCGAGCGTGTGCTGCCAGTCGTCGCTGGACAGGGCATGCGCCTGGACGTCGCCGTCACGCGATTCCAGCACCCAGTCACCGCCCTTGCCGGCATAGCCGGTCGGGTCGGTCGATGCCGCGACATCGGCATGCGTCGCCTGGGCGAACGCGGCGAGCGCGCGTGCGCCGTCCGACCCCTCGGCGAAGTCGCAGCCATAGAGCAGGATATCGCCGCCCGGGTTCAGCGAGCGGCCGATCGCGCCGAGCGACGCGGCCAGGTCGCCCTCGATCGTCGCCTCGTCGATGCGCGTCGTGCCGAGGTACAGCACCCCCTCCGACCCGTGGCTGACGATGTGGATCGCGGCGATGTTGGTGTCGCCTGCCAAGGCGGCACGCATCTGGTCGATGCCGTCCTTCGTGCCGTCGATCAGGACGATCTCGCCCTTGCCCGCCCATTCGGCCGCCAGCTTCTGATAATCGTCTACGGACGTGTCGATGAAGATGACGTCGTGCGGCGCGGCGGACGCTGTCGCCGGCGCGACCGACCGGGCGGCGGCGCTGCGATCGTCGGGAACGACGATGTGCGTGTCGGCAAAGCCGTGCGCGGGCGCAGTATCGTGCGTGTCCGCTACGGCAGCGCCATGCACGGCCTCCCCGCCGCTCAGGACCGCGTTCTGCACGACCGCACCGGCGGCGGCATCGAACATCATGCGGGGCTCGAGCGCGAGCAGGTGAGCGCGCCGTCGCGCCTTGCCGAAGCCGGGTGTCACGCTTGCCATGCCTCCTCGGGTCCGTCCTGACCCTTGCCCGACCACCTATGTCGGCGCCGTGGTAAACGACGTGTTAAGCACCCGATTTGGTTACGTTTTTTCTGAACTCTACCGAAATGAGGGGATTGCCGATGCAACACGTCTTCCGGCATCGGCTCCCACGGCTTATGGCCGTGTCGTGCTCCGGCTCGCGCCTTTCCTGCTGATCGTCGCCGCCGCGGTCGGTCTGCCCGCCATCGCGTCGGCACAGGACGCGCCGATACCGCCACCGCTGGCCAGGCCGATGTCCCCGACGACGCCGGCCCCGACGCCGCCGCCGGCCCAAGCCGCGCCGCCGGCGGAGGCCGACGATGCCGCTGCTTATGCGCGCGCCTTCGGCGGGTCGGTCGACGACGCGCGGCAGCGGTTGCAGGCGCTATCGGCACTGGTTGCGCCGATCGCGGCGTTGCGGGTCACATATCGCGCGCGGCTGGCCGGAATCGCGATCGATCACGCGCCGACGCTGGCGGTACGCGTCGTGCTGACGAGCGATGCGCCGGTCGCGGATCGAACGATCGTCGCCGCGGGGACGATCGTCCCGGTTACCTTCAGGACGGGCGCCACCGCCACGCTGGAGCAACTGCGCACCGCGCTGGCCAATAGCCAAGCGGGTTTGCGCGCCGCGCTGACCGATCCGCCGGGCATGGGGGTCGACCAGCGGACGGGCGAACTGGTGGTGATCGTCGGCAAGGCCGACCTGGCGCTCGCGGGACAAGTGGCGCTGACGGCGCGGCTGCGCGACATCGCGGGCGTGCCGCTGCGGATCCGATCGATCGACGTCCCGGGCGTCGATCTGGCGGCGGAGGGTGGCGTCCGGCTGATCGGGACCGATCCGCGCGACGGCAAGCGCTATATCTGCACCGCTGGGTTCGTCGTCACCGACGGGACCCGTACCGGCATGGCCACCGCCGCGCATTGCCCGGACGACATCGCCTATATCGATGCCGATCGCCACGAACGGCCATTGGCGTTCGTCGGGCAATGGGGCTGGGGCTATCAGGACGTGCAGATCAACGCGAGCGACACCGCGTTGCCGCCATCGTTCTTCGCCGACACCGCGCGCACGGTCTCTCGCATGGTCACCGGGCAGCGCGGCGTGGCGGATACGACCGCAGGCGATTTCGTCTGCCATCGCGGGGAACGGACCGGTTACAGCTGCGCGCTGGTCGAACTGACCGACTTCGCACCGGCGGGCGATCTGTGCGGCGGCGCGTGCACGCCCAGTTGGGTGACGGTCGCCGGCCCGCATTGCGGCGGCGGCGACAGCGGCGCACCGGTCTTCGCGGACACGACCGCGTTCGGTATCGTCAAGGGCGGCAGCTATCGCGGCAACGGGACCTGCGCGTTCTATTTCTACATGTCGTTGGATTACCTGCCGGCGGGGTGGCGATTGCTGACGGGGGCGGCGGCGGCGGCGCCGCTTGCCCCAGCCGCGATCGACAAAATTCCCGTTCGCCCCGAGCTTGTCGAAGGGCCTGAGCCTCGCTTCTTCGGCACGCTCCGCACGAACGGTGATTCCGACCCGCCTTTGCGCTAGAGGCGCTCCATGCAACATCCCATCGACCGCCCCTGGTGGGAACGCGGCGTCATCTACCAGGTCTATCCGCGCTCGTTCCAGGACAGCGATGGCGACGGGATCGGCGATCTCGCCGGGATCGCGGCGCGGCTGGATCATATCGTGGCACTGGGGGTGGACGCGATCTGGCTGTCGCCGATCTTTCCGTCGCCGATGGCCGATTTCGGGTATGACGTGGCGGACTATACCGGGATCGAACCGATGTTCGGCGACCTGGCGGGGTTCGATCGCTTGCTGGCGGCGGTGCACGCGCGTGGGCTGAAGCTGCTGCTGGACTTCGTACCCAACCACAGTTCGGACCGGCATCCGTGGTTTCAGGCCAGCCGATCTTCGCGGACCGATCCGAAGCGCGACTGGTATATCTGGCGCGATCCTGCGCCGGGTGGCGGTCCGCCGAACAACTGGATCAGCGATTTCGGCGGATCGGCCTGGGAACACGACGCCGAGACCGACCAGTATTTCCTGCACGCGTTCCTGAAAGAACAACCCGACCTCAACTGGCGCAACCCGGCGCTGCGCGCGGCGATGATGGACGCGATGCGGTTCTGGTTCGAGCGCGGAGTCGACGGGTTCCGGATTGACGTGCTGTGGCACATCGTCAAAGCGGACGGGCTGCCGGACAACCCGGTCAATCCCGTCTGGCGTCCCGGCACCAACGAACGCGACCGGGTGATCCAGCGATATTCGACCGACCAGCCCGAAGCGCATGCGATCGCCGCGGACATGCGCGTGCTGGCGGACCGTTATGGCGACCGTGCCCTCGTCGGCGAGATATTCCTGCCGAACGACCGCCATGCGCGCTGGTTCGGCACGCCCGAACGGCCCGAGGTGCATCTGCCGTTCAATTTCCAGCTGATCGAGAATGCCTGGGATCCAGCGCTGCTGCGCCGGGTCATCGGCGATTACGACGCGTCGATCCCCGCGCATGGCTGGCCCAACTGGGTCTTCGGCAGCCACGACGCCCCGCGCATCGCGGCGCGGATCGGCGAAGCGCAGGCGCGGGTCGCGGCGATGCTGCTGCTCACGCTGCGCGGGACGCCGACCCTGTTCCAGGGGGACGAGATCGGCATCGGCGAGGTCCCGATCCCGCTCGACCGGGTGCGTGATCCGCAGGAGATGCGCCAGCCGGGTCTCGGCCTCGGCCGCGACCGATCGCGCACGCCGATGCCGTGGGACGGATCGCCGTTCGCCGGGTTCAGCAGCGTGGAGCCCTGGCTGCCGCTGAACCCCGACTGGCCGACCCGCAATGTCGCCGCGCAGGACGGCGCGCCAAGGTCGATGCTGACCCTGTACCGATCGCTGCTGGCGCTGCGTCGCGCCGAGCCGTCGCTGTCGGTCGGGGATATGTCACTGATCGATGCGCCGGACGGTATCCTGGCCTATGATCGGTCGCATGACGGGCGTCGGCTGCATGTCCTGCTCAATCTCACGGCGCAGGACATTGCCCTCGACTGGCGGGGGCGGGTGCTCCTGTCGACCCTCGGCGGTACGCCCTTACCCGGTACGATTCGCGCGAATGAAGGACTGATCGTCGAATGAAGATCGCCATGCTCGCCCCAATCGCCTGGCGCACCCCGCCGCGCGGCTATGGCCCGTGGGAACTCGTCACCAGCCTGTTGACCGAGGCGCTGGTCGCGCGCGGCGTCGACGTGACGCTGTTCGCGACGATGGACAGCGTGACCGGCGCCACGCTGGATGGCGTCGTCCCCGCGCCCTATTCCGAAGACCCCGCGATCGACGCCAAGGTCTGGGAATTCCGGCATCTATCGCATCTGTTCGCGCAAGCCGACCGGTTCGACCTGATCCACAACCAGGCGGATTTCCCCGCCCATGCGTTCGCCCCGCTGACGAAGACGCCGATCGTGACGACGATCCACGGCTTTTCCTCCGAACGCATCCTGCCGATGTACGCACCGTTCCAGGTGCGTACATCGGC
>CAXTVB010000050.1:6894-12983 GCA_964247555.1 uncultured Sphingomonas sp.
TTTCGTCGCGATCAGCGCGGCGGACCGCCACCCGGCGCTGCGCTATGCCGCGACCATCCACCACGGCATCCCGATCGATGATTTCGCGTTCGACGCCAGCGGGGGCGACGACCTGCTGTTCTTCGGCCGCATCCATCCCGACAAGGGCGCGGCGGAGGCGATCGCGGCGGCCCGCGCGAGCGGACGCGCCTTGCAGATGTACGGACTGGTGCAGGACGCCGGCTATCACGACCGCGACGTCGCGCCCGCGGTCGACGGCGTGACGGTCCATTTCCACGGCGTTGTCGGCGGCGCAGCGCGCATTCGCGCGCTTGGCCATGCCCGCGCGCTGCTGCACCTCATCAATTTCGACGAACCCTTCGGACTGTCGGTGATCGAGGCGATGGCCTGCGGGACCCCCGTCATCGCCGGCCGCCGCGGATCGATGCCGGAGATCATCGACGACGGCGTGACGGGGTTCCTGGTCGATACGCCGGCAGAGGCGATCCGCGCCATCGAACGCGCCGGCGACATCGACCGCGCGGTGGTCCGCCGGGCGGTCGCCGAACGGTTCACCGTCGACCGGATGGCGGACGAATATATCGCGCTCTATCGGCGGATATTGGGCTGAACCCCCTCCGCCGCTCCCCCGCGAACGCGGGGGCCTAGGGGCCACGGGCGGTGTCCTGTGTAACCCTGGGCTCCCGCTTTCGCGGGAGAACATCACACGGAGGCAACCAACGTAACCGCCGGGAAGATCTATCGCGGGCGGTACGCGATCGTCGCCTGGCCCGAGGCGCGGACGGGCATGAACAGTCCCTTCCCCGTCACGGCCAGCGTCCCGTTCTCGACCTTGCTTACGTCCGCGGACAGGATGAAATCGCCTTCGCGCTTGGCGCCGATCGCCTTGCGCGCCGATCCCAGCACCTTCGCGTAATCGGGCGCGAAATCATGCGTCAGGCCCTGGCGGATGCTGTCGCGGACGCTGGTGTCGTTGAACACCGACACCAGCAAATTTGTGATATGGCTGTCGGTGTTGCCGGCGATCGCGATGTCGCGCGCCTGGACGACCTGCGAATTCGGCGCGTTGAACGGCACCGCGGTCAGCCAGATCTCGCCCTTCGTAGACAGCAGCGAGTGGTCCTTCGCCTTCGCCTTCGCGACGACGCCGACCGCCAGATGCCCGCCGGTCGTCGCATAGACCGTGACCTTGCCGAACTGCACGTCGACCGGTCCGATGCCGGCCAGCACGATCCCCTTTCGTGCACGCTTCACGAGCGTGCGCTGCACCACGGGTTCCAGCTGCGCATAATCGGCGAGGACGGGGATGAAGAAATTCAGGCCCCGGCCCCCGATCGCGCGTGCCGGTGGCGGCAGCGGCGTCACGACAGGGTCGGCGGGGCGATCGCCGACGAACGTCTCGGTCAGCGCGTCCGCCGACAGTACGAGGTTCAGGGTGCGCTGGGTGATCCGGTAGCCGCCGAACCCCAGCCGCTTGGGCGTGATCCGCATCCAGGCGGGCGGCTTGTCGCGGTTCAGCATGATGGACGTGAAGCTCTGCTTCCACGCATCCGCCAGCTTCGCGTGCAGGTCGAGCTTCGCGAGTTCGCGCGGCAGGCTCTGCTGCAACCCTGCGATGACCGGTTTCAACCGCGCATCCGCCTTGCTCGCGAATTCGATCCGCTGGCCGAGCAGATCGATCCCGGGCGGCGTCGTCCAATCGTAATCGATCGACACCTTGGCCGACGGGCTCCAGTTGCCGACGATCGACAGCCGGGCGACCGCATGGACGATCGCGTCGCCGGTCGCGGTCTTCGACACCACGCCGCCGACATTCTGCGCGGCGATGGTCGCGTGCACCGGCATCGTGATCGTCAACCGGTCGCCGCTGCCGCCCAGCGTCAGCGGCCCGCGCACGACCTCGCCGACGATCCGGCAGCCGAGCCTGGGCACGATCTTGAGCTTGCCGATGCCGAGATCGACGCGTTTCGCCGGCACGCACGCGTCGAGATACTGGTCGATTCCCCATAGCCGCTTGGGCGTCTGCTGCTCGATCGCCGCCTGCACGTCGTCGAGCGAGGCGGAGATCGGAACGACGATCGACGAGGTTTCCAACGGGAAGTTCGGGGCGTCGTCCACCCGCGGCGGCGCGGGCGCGCTGACCGTGTGGCTGCAGGCGGTGACGAGCAGCAGGGATATCGGCGCAAGGAAACGAAAATCACGAGACAATGATGGACCCCGATCTTCGAACGCAACGCGCCACGGCGCGGCCGTATCCGTCAGTAGGGGTTTTGCCGCCCCGGCGAAGGCCGGGGTCCAGTTGCAAGACGATTGTGACGGCGGGGTGCAATCCATCACGCCGACCTTCGCGACTGGGCCCCGGCCTTCGCCGTGGAGGCAAACTTGCCCAACGGATGGCGGCGTCGGTCGGATCGGCGCGACCACATTCGCTATCCGGCGCCGATTGTACTTCTCCCCCATCCCCCTATCGTGCCGCCACAGGGATTCGCGCGGAGCAATCGTGCGGGCAGGAGGGGAAGCGGCATGACGGCATCGACAACCGACGACGCGGGCTGGCTCGCGCGACAGCGGACCGTCGCGACGTCCGGCTACAACCGCTGGCTGCTGCCGCCCTGCGCGCTCGCGATCCATCTGTGCATCGGCATGGCCTATGGCTTCAGCGTCTTCTGGCTGCCGCTGTCGCGCGCGATCGGGATCAAGGACCCGGTGGTGTGCAAGACGATGACGCTGGCGCAGGCGATCACCACCTCGACCTGCGACTGGCGGGTCAGCGACCTGACGTGGACGTACAGCCTGTTCTTCGTCGTGCTGGGGGCGTCCGCCGCGATCTGGGGCGGCTGGCTGGAGCGCGCGGGACCACGCAAGGCGGGCGTCGTTGCCGCCTGTTGCTGGGCGGGCGGCATCGCGATCGGCGCGGTCGGCGTGTCGATCCACCAATTGTGGCTGCTGTGGCTCGGCACCGGGCTGATCGGCGGGATCGGGCTGGGCCTCGGCTATATCTCCCCGGTATCCACGCTCATCAAATGGTTTCCCGATCGGCGCGGGATGGCGACGGGGATGGCGATCATGGGTTTCGGCGGCGGCGCGCTGATCGGCTCGCCCCTCGCCGACCTGCTGATGAAGCATTTCGCCGGACCCACCGGGGTCGGCGTCTGGCAGACCTTCCTGGTCCTGGCGGCGGTGTATTTCGTGTTCATGATGGGTGGCGCGCTCGGCTACCGCGTGCCGCCGGCCGACTGGAAGCCCGCGGGGTGGACCGCCCCGGCGGGCACCGGACTGGTGTCCGGCTTCAACGTCCATCTGAAGAACGCGCATCGGACGCCGCAATTCTGGCTGATCTGGCTGGTGCTGCTGCTCAACGTATCGGCGTCGATCGGCATCATCGGCGTCGCCTCGCCGATGATCCAGGAAATCTTCGCCGGCCGGCTGTTCCACCATCCGGAGGTCGGGTTCCTGGCGTTCGACGACGCGCAGAAGGCCGCGGCCGCGGCGGTCGGCGCAGGGTTCGCGGGGTTCATCAGCCTGTTCAACATCGGCGGCCGGTTCTTCTGGGCATCGATCTCGGACCGGTTGGGCCGCAAGGTCACGTACGGCGTGATGCTCGCGCTCGGCGCGGTCCTGTACGCGCTCGTCGCGCCCTGGTCGGCCACCGCGGCGGCGCTGCTGATCTTCGCGCTGACCTTCGGCGTCATCATCTCGATGTATGGCGGCGGCTTCGCGACGGTGCCGGCGTATCTGGCCGACATCTTCGGCACGCAGTTCGTGGGCGCGATCCATGGCCGGTTGCTGACCGCCTGGTCCACCGCGGGGGTGCTGGGGCCGTTCATCGTGACGAGCATGCGCGACTCGGCGATCGCCGCGGGCACGCCGCGCGCGGCGATCTATCCGCCGATCTACTGGGTTCTGGCGGGGCTGCTCGTCGCGGGGTTCGTCGCGAACCTGTTCGTGCGACCCATGGCGGCGCGGTTCCACATGAGCGATGCGGAGCTGGAGGCGGTGCGTCCCGCGGGTGCGACGGATGCGACGCATGACGGATCGATCGGTATCGGCGGCATCGACGGACGCGTGCTGCTCGCCTGGGCGGTGGTGTGCATCCCGCTGGCGTGGGGACTGTGGACGACGGGCATGAAGGCGGTGGCGCTGTTCGCGCATTGAGGCGTGCCTTCTCCCCTCCCGCTTGCGGGAGGGGGAGCGAGGTTAGCTCAACCCCACGATCTCCCCATCCGCCCCGATCCGGATATGCTCCGCCGCCGGCACCCGCGGCAGGCCCGGCATCGTCATCAGGTCGCCGCAGATCGCCACGACGAACCCCGCGCCTGCCGCCAGTCGGACCTCGCGCACCGGGATGACGTGCCCGGTCGGCGCGCCCAGCACGGTCGGATCCGCGGTGAAGCCATATTGCGTCTTCGCCATGCAGACCGGCAACCGGCCGAACCCTTCGGCTTCCCACCGAGCGAGCTGCGCGCGGATCTTCGCGTCAACCACCACGCCGTCCGCGCGGTAGATGCGCTTCGCCACGGTTTCGATCTTCTCGAACAGGGTGGCCTCGTCCTCGTAGATCGGCGCGAACTGCGCGACATCCGCGTCGGCGAGCTTGGCGACCGCCTCCGCCAGGTCGACCGCGCCCGCGCCGCCGTCCGCCCAGTGACGGCATAGGATCGCCTCCGCCCCGTGCCGCGCCGCCGCCTCGCGCACGACCGCGATCTCGGCCGCGGTATCGGTCGCGAAATGGTTGATCGCGACGACGACCGGCACGCCGAAGGCGCGGATATTCTCCAGGTGCCGGACCAGATTGATCGACCCCCGCCGCACCGCCTCGACGTCCTCGCCCGCCAGATCGGCCTTCGCGACCCCGCCGTTCATCTTCAGCGCGCGCACCGTCGCGACCAGCGCGGTGACGCTCGGCGCCAATCCCGACTGGCGGCATTTGATGTCGAAGAACTTCTCTGCCCCCAGGTCCGCCCCGAACCCCGCCTCGGTCACGACATAGTCGCCCAGCGCCAGCGCGGTCCGCGTTGCGATCACGGAGTTGCAGCCATGCGCGATGTTCGCGAACGGCCCGCCATGGATCAGCGCCGGATTGCCCTCCAGCGTCTGGACCAGGTTCGGCTTGATCGCCTCCTTCAACAGCACGGCCATCGCCCCGTCCGCCTTCAGGTCGCGCGCGGTGATCGCGCGGCGATCGCGGGTGTAGGCGACGATGACGCGGCCGAGCCGTTCCTCCAGATCTGCCAGGTCTTCGGCCAGGCACAGGATCGCCATGACTTCGGACGCGACGGTGATGTCGAACCCCGACTCGCGCGGGAACCCGTTCGCAACGCCGCCGATCGACTGCACGATCTCGCGCAATGCCCGGTCGTTGGTGTCCAGCACACGCCGCCACACCACCCGGCGCACGTCGATGTCGAGCGCATTGCCCCAGTGGATATGGTTGTCGAGCATCGCCGCCAGCAGGTTGTGCGCCGCGGTGATCGCGTGGAAGTCGCCGGTGAAATGGAGGTTGATGTCCTCCATCGGCACGACCTGCGCGTAGCCCCCGCCGGTCGCGCCGCCCTTGGTGCCGAAACAGGGACCCAGCGACGGTTCGCGCAGCGCCAGCACCGTATGCCGGCCGGTGCGGTTGAGCGCATCCGCAAGGCCGACCGACGTGGTCGTCTTCCCCTCCCCCGCCGGGGTCGGATTGATCGCGGTCACGAGGATCAGCTTGCCCCGGTGGTCGGGGCGGGGTTCGATCCGGGTGAGGTCCAGCTTCGCCTTGAAGCGGCCGTAGGGCTCCACCGCGTCGGGGGAAATACCCAGTCGGTCGGCCACTTGCCCGATCGGCAGGAGCATGGCGGCGCGCGAGATGTCGATATCGGTCTGCATCGCTGATGGCCTTAAAGCGATTGTCGAAGAGATAGAACCAACCTCTATCGTCACCCCGGGCTCGACCCGGGGCCCCGCTTCTTCGTGCAGCCCGAAGAAGCGGGGCCCCCGCTTTCGCGGGGGTGACGGGGAGATTGTCGGGTGACGGAGGGGGTTGTCGTGGTGACGGAGCTAAGCCCTTATTCCCCGATCGTCGGGTCGATCAGATACTTCTCGCCCGTCGT
>CAXTVB010000051.1:0-12930 GCA_964247555.1 uncultured Sphingomonas sp.
GAACTGCCGATGATGTGGACGATCGCGTTCATGGTGACGTTCACGCTCGGCGGGATGACGGGCGTGCTGCTCGCGGTGCCGCCGGCGGACTTCGTACTTCACAATTCGCTGTTCCTCGTCGCGCATTTCCACAACGTCATCATCGGCGGCGTCGTCTTCGGTGCATTTGCCGGGATCAACTACTGGTTTCCCAAGGCGTTCGGCTTCAAGCTCGACGAATTCTGGGGCAAGATCAGTTTCTGGTGCTGGGTCAGCGGCTTCTACTTCGCGTTCATGCCGCTCTACGTGCTGGGCCTGATGGGCGTGACCCGGCGGCTGCGGACGTTCGACGATCCTTCGTTGCAGATATGGTTCATGATCGCCGCTTTCGGCGCGTTCCTGGTCGCGCTCGGCATCGCCGCGATGCTCGTCCAATTCTACGTCAGCATCCGCGACCGCGAGCGTCTGCGCGATCTGACGGGCGATCCGTGGAACGGACGGACGCTGGAATGGGCGACGTCTTCGCCGCCGCCCGACTACAACTTCGCCTTCACGCCCGTCGTCCATGACGGCGACGCGTGGTGGGACATGAAGGCGCGTGGCTATCAGCGTCCGGACCGCGGCTATGCCGATATCCATATGCCGAGCAATACCGGCACGGGCGTCATCATCGCCGGCTTCAGCGTGGCGTTCGGCGTCGGGATGATCTGGTACGTCTGGTGGCTCGCCGCCGTCGCGTTCATCGGCATCCTGGCGAGCGCGATCGTTCACACCTTCAACTACAAGCGCGATCATCACGTGCCCGAGGCCGAGGTGACCGCGCAGGAGGAGGCGCGGACGCGGCAGCTGGCGGGGGCGGCGGCATGAGCGCCGCCGCCTTGCCCGGCCGCGACGTGTTCCACCTGGCGGAGGAACCGCATCATCCCGAGGGGTCGAGCACGATGCTCGGCTTCTGGATCTACCTGATGAGCGATTGCCTCATCTTCGCGATGCTGTTCGCGGCGTATGGCGTGCTTGGCACCAGCTACGCGGGCGGGGCTGGGCCAAAGCAGTTGTTCGAGCTGCCGTTGGTCGCGGTCAACACGTCGATGCTGCTCTTCTCGTCGATCACCTACGGCTTCGCGATGCTGTCGATGACCGACGGCAAGAAGGGTGGAACGCTCGGATGGCTGGCGATCACCGGGCTGTTCGGCGCGGCGTTCATCGGGATCGAGCTGTATGAGTTTTCGCATCTGATCGCGGACGGCGCGGGTCCGGGGCGAAGCGCGTTCCTGTCGTCCTTCTTCACGCTGGTCGGGACGCACGGGCTGCACGTGACGTTCGGGCTCGTCTGGCTGACCGTGCTGATGGTGCAGGTCGGGATGAAGGGGCTGATCCCCGCCAACCGGCGTCGGCTGATGTGTCTCAGCCTGTTCTGGCATTTCCTCGACGTGATCTGGATCGGCGTCTTCACCTTCGTCTATCTGATGGGAATGCTGCGATGAGCGCGCACGGTCACGAAACCGATCTGCATGACGAGGAATCGCACGGGTCGCGCAAGGGCTATTGGATCGGCTTCGGACTGGCCGCGGTCCTGACTGCGATCCCGTTCTGGCTGGTCATGACGATGCCGCTGTCCGCGCGCGCGACGGCGTTCATCATCATGGGCTTCGCGGCGGTGCAGATCGTCGTCCACATGATCTACTTCCTCCACATGAACCGGCGGGCGGAGGGTGGCTGGTCGATCATGGCGCTGCTGTTCACCGTCGTCATCGTGGCGATCGCGCTCAGCGGGTCGCTGTGGGTGATGTACCATATGAACGCGAACATGATGCCGACCCAGGATATGAGCCAGATGGGATGACACGCCGGGCGCTCACGCGCGGGCTTGTCGGGATGTTGTGGGTCGCCGCGATCGTCGGACTGCTTTGGCTCGGCACGTGGCAGGTGCATCGCCGCGTGTGGAAGCTGGATTTGATCGCCCGCGTCGATGCGCGGATCCACGCGGCACCCTTAGCTGCGCCGGCGGGCGCGACGAAGGACGACGAATATCGCCGGATCGCCGCGACCGGATCGTTCGTCGCGGGCAAGGACAGCTTCGTACAGGCGGTAACCGATCGCGGTCCCGGCTGGTGGGTGATGACACCGCTTCGAATATCGGGCGGAACGACGATCCTGATCAACCGCGGCTATGTGCCGGATCGCCGGGCGGTCCCGACACCGGGATCGGTCCGGATCACCGGGCTCCTCCGCCTGACGGAACCGGGCGGCGGGTTTCTTCGGCGCAACGATCCCGCCGGCGACCATTGGTATTCGCGCGATGTGAAGGCGATCGCCGCGCGCCGCGGGCTGGGCAAGGTCGCCCCCTACTTCATCGACGCCGATACCGTAAACGCGCCGGGCCAGCCGATCGGCGGCCTGACCGTCATCGCCTTCCCGAACAATCACCTCGTCTACGCGATTACATGGTATGTGCTGGCGGTGATGGCCGCTGCTGGGTTCCTCTACGGGATCGCGCTCGTCCGCCGCGAGGACCGATGACACCGGGCCTGCCGCTCAGCGCATTCCGCCCGCGGATCGACGCGGCGGGGCACGAGAATCTGCTGCAACTGGTCCAGCTGCGCTGGCTCGCCGTCGCCGGGCAACTCGTCACGATCCTGCTGACGCGGTTCGCCTTCGGCATCACCCTTCCGCTCGTCGCTATGCTTGGCGTGTTGACGGCGCTCGTTGCGCTGAACGCCGTCAGCTTCGTCCTGCTGCGCCGCCAACGCGCGATCACCAATGCCGAATTGTTCGTCGCGCTGCTGCTCGACGTCGCCGCCTTGTCGGCCCAATTATATCTGAGCGGCGGCGCGACCAATCCGTTCGTATCGCTGTTCCTGCTGCAGGTCGTGCTGGGATCGGTGCTGCTCGATCGCTGGTCCAGCTGGGCACTGGTCGCGGCGACCAGCGTGGCGTTCGCGGTGCTGACCGCGGTGTACCGGCCGATCACACTGCCGCCGACGATCGACCGCAGCTTGTTCGCGCTGCACGTGCAGGGCATGTGGGTATGCTTCGCGCTTGTCGCGGTCCTGCTCGTCATGTTCGTGACCCGCATCAACGGCAATCTGCGCGCGCAGGACGCGTATCTGGCGGACATTCGGCAGCAGGCGGCGGAGGAGGATCATATCGTCCGCATCGGCCTGCTCGCGTCGGGGGCGGCGCATGAGCTGGGGACGCCACTGTCTTCGCTGTCGGTGATCCTGGGCGACTGGCGGCGCACCCCGGCGATCGCGCGCGATCCAGACCTCGTCCGCGATGTCGAGGACATGCAGGCCGAGGTGCAGCGCTGCAAGGCGATCGTGACGGGCATCCTATTGTCGTCGGGCGATGCGCGCGGGGAGGAATCGTCCGCGACCAGCGTGCGCGCGCTGCTCGACCGGGTGGTCGGCGAATGGTCCGCCGCGCGGGGTTTTGCGAACGCGCGCTATGTCGATCGGTTCGGGCCCGATGTACCGATCGCCGCCGACGTCGTCCTGCAACAGGCGGTGTTCAACCTGCTGGACAATGCGGCCGAGGTCTCGCCCGGCGGAATCGACATCGCCTTGGCGCGCGAGGGGGCCGCGCTGGTCTTGGCGGTGCGCGACGACGGACCCGGCTTCCCGGCGGAACAGCTCGCGCATCTGGGCAAGCCGTATAACAGCAGCAAGGCGGACCTGGGTCGCGGGCTTGGCCTGTTCCTGGTCGGCAACGTCGCGCGCAAGCTGGGCGGGACGCTGACCGCGCGCAACCGGGCGACGGGCGGAGCCGAGGTGATGCTCAGCCTGCCGCTCGCCGCGATCAGCCTGGCAGGCGCGGATGGTTAAGCCGCTGTTGATGATCGTCGAGGACGACGCGACCTTCGCCCGCACGCTACAACGCTCGTTCGAGCGGCGCGATTACGAGGTCGTCGTCGCTTCGGGCCCGGCCGAACTGGACGCGATCCTGAAAGCGCGGACGCCGGACTATGCGGTGGTCGATTTGAAGCTGGCACAATCGTCGGGCCTGACGTGCGTCGAGACGCTGCATGCGCACGATCCGGCGACGATCGTCATCGTGCTGACCGGCTATGCCAGCATCGCGACCGCGGTGCAGGCGATCAAGCTGGGTGCGACCTCCTATCTCGCGAAGCCGGCCAACACCGATGACATCGAACGCGCGTTCGGGATGACGGTCGGCGATGCAGATGTGCCGGTCGGAGATCGGCCGACGTCTATCAAGACGATCGAATGGGAACGGATCAACGAGGTGCTGGCGGAAACCGGCTTCAACGTATCGGAAACCGCGCGGCGGCTGGGGATGCACCGGCGGACGCTGGCGCGGAAATTGGACAAGCGTCAGATACGCTAGGGTTGTTCCCCGCTTCGCGGGGTACCGGGGATCAGCAGCCCCATTCCTCCTCCCCGGCGAAAGCCGGGGCCCAATTGCCGTGGTCGATGTAACAACATGCGCAGCGCCGCCGCGTTCGTCTCGCTATCGGGCCCCGGCCATCGCCGGGGAAGGTTTGAGAAGTGCTGCTACTTACATCGGCGGGGTCACGCCATCCTTGCCGATCGCGACGAATTTCGCAGCGCCACCCGTGTCCGGGGACAGTACCGCAAACACCTTCTGCCCCTTGGCCAGCACCGCCCGCTGCGTGGGCTCGAACCGGACGATCGGCGTGCCGGCCGGCACCAGCACCTGCGCGGTGCCGCCCTTATAGGACACCGTCAAATGCGTCTCGCCCGACATGCCCGTCGTTTTCGAAACGGTGCCGTTGGTCATCGAGCTTTGCGTGACGGTTCCGTTGGTCATCGCATTGCCCGTAACGGTGCCGTTGGTCATCGAACTGACCGTCCCGTTGGTCATGGAATCGGTACCCGCGCCGCCGCCCACGCTCGCGAGGACGCCCGGGGTATCCCAACCATAATGACCCTCGCCCGTGCCGCGCATCGCCTCGGGGAAGATAAGGACCTCCAGCGCCTTCATCGCGGTGTCGGGACCGCTGGTCGCGGTGCCGATGAAGTCGCCGGTTTTCAACGACGAGAGGTCGGACTTGACGACCCAGGCATAGCCGGTCTTCGCATCGACCGGCAAGGTCGCCGCCTGGCCGTCATAGGTCTGCACCGTCAGCGTTGCCGGGGCGATCGTTTCCAGCGTCCCGCGGATGCGGGTGGCGGCCGGCGTCGCCGATGCGGTGGAGGTCGGGGTCGGCGTCGTTTCCTGACTGCAGGCGCCCAACGCGATCAGGCCCATGCCAACCAGCATCGTTGCGTTTTTCATTGTCGGCACCCTTTTCCCGTTGCGCTTGATCGGCATCAACGTCGCAAGCCCGCGCTTTGTTCGTTCTTGTAGGGCGATTGCCGCGTGCCTGTCTCCCCGGCTACAGCGCGCCGGATGATCCGCCTGACCGAACTGACGCTGCCACTGCACCATCCGGACGAGGCGCTGCCTGCCGCGATCTGCAAGCGGTTGCGGATCACCCCGCGCGATCTGGTCCGCCACGTCGTCGCGCGCCGCGCGCACGACGCACGCGACAAGACCCGGATCACGCTCGTCTATTCGGTCGATGTGAATGTGAAGGACGAAGCGGCGATCCTCGCGCGGTTCCGAAAAGATCGTCAGGTCGATCGAACCCCGGACACCAGCTATCGCATCGTCGCGCCGACCCCGTCGAAGGGCCCGCGGCCCGTCGTCGTCGGCGCCGGCCCATGCGGCCTGTTCGCGGGGCTGATCCTCGCGCAGATGGGGCTCAAGCCGATCATCCTCGATCGCGGCAAGCTGGTGCGCGAACGGACCAAGGATACCTGGGGCCTGTGGCGGCGCGGCGTGCTGGACCCCGAATCCAACGCCCAGTTCGGCGAGGGCGGGGCAGGCACCTTTTCCGACGGCAAACTCTACAGCCGGATCAAGGACCAGCGGCATCTCGACCGCAAGGTGCTGACCGAATTCGTGAAGGCCGGCGCGCCCGCGGAGATCCTGACCGAGGCGCATCCGCATATCGGCACCTTCCGTCTGGTGACGATGGTGGAGAGCATGCGCGCGACGATCGAGGAACTGGGCGGCGAATATCGTTTCTCCACGCGTGTCGACGGGCTCGACATCGCGACCGGCGCCACTGGCCAGCGGCGTATCCGCGGGCTGCACCTGAACGGTGGCGACTATCTGGAGGCGGGCCATGTCGTCCTCGCGATCGGGCACAGCGCGCGCGACAGCTTCGCGATGCTGCATGCGGCCGGCGTATATGTCGAGGCGAAGCCTTTCTCGATCGGGGTCCGCATCGAACATCCGCAATCCTGGATCGACCGCTCCCGCTTCGGCGCGGATGCGGGCAATGCGATCTTGGGTGCCGCGGAATATCATATCTCGCACCACTGCTCGAACGGGCGCACGGTCTACAGCTTCTGCATGTGCCCAGGGGGCACCGTCGTCGCCGCGACGTCGGAGGAGGGACGCGTCGCGACCAACGGCATGAGTCAATATTCGCGGAACGAACGCAATGCCAATTCCGGGCTGGTCGTCGCGATCGATCCGGAACGCGATTTCCCCGGCGATCCGCTGGCGGGCATCGCGCTGCAACGCCATTGGGAGGAGCGCGCCTATGTCGCTGGAGGGTCGAGCTACAAGGCGCCCGCGCAGCGGCTTGGCGATTTCCTCGCCGGGCGGGCGTCGACCTCGCTCGGGGTCGTCACGCCGTCCTATCGTCCCGGCGTCACCCCGACCGATCTCGCCGATTGCCTGCCCGATTTCGCGGTGGCGGCGATGCGCGAGGCGCTGCCTGTCTTCGGCCGGCAGATCCCGGGCTACGACCATCCGGATGTCGTGATGACGGGGGTCGAGACGCGCACCTCCTCGCCCGTCCGCTTCACCCGCGGCGACGATTTCCAGAGCCTCAACACCGTAGGGCTGTTCCCGGCGGGCGAGGGGGCGGGTTACGCGGGCGGCATCCTGTCGGCGGCGGTGGATGGGATCAAGGTCGCGGAGGCGGTCGCCGCGAGCATGAGCGCGTGACTCGGCTGATCGCGTTCAACAAACCCTATGGCGTGCTGACCCAGTTCACCGATCGTACCACGACCGGTTCGCCGCGGCAGACATTGTCCGGGTTCATCGACGTACCCGGTGTCTATCCCGCCGGGCGGCTCGACCTGGATAGCGAAGGCCTGTTGCTGCTGACCGACGATGGCCGGTTGCAGGCGCGCATCGCCGATCCGCAGTTCAAGCTGGCGAAGACGTATCTGGTCCAGGTCGAGGGCGAACCCGATGCGGCAAGCCTCGCGGCGCTGCGGCAAGGCGTCCGGCTGAAGGACGGCCCGACCCGTCCCGCCGAGATCGAACGCATCGACCCGCCCGATATCTGGCTGCGCGATCCGCCTGTGCGGTTCCGCAAGACGGTGCCCGATTGCTGGCTGTCGCTGACGATCCGCGAGGGCCGCAACCGCCAGGTCCGCCGGATGACTGCGGCGGTCGGCCACCCGACGCTGCGCCTCGTCCGCTGGCGGATCGGCGACTGGACGGTCGAAGGACTGGCGCCGGGCGAATGGCGCGTGGCTATATGACGCTATGGCCGACGATCGAATCGGTGCAGGAGGACGGGTGATGGCAGGTTTGTGGTTCGAGGAACTGAGCGTCGGGCAGACATTCGCCCACGCGATCCGGCGGACGGTGACCGAAACGGACAATCTGCTGTTCTCCACGCTGACGCATAATCCGGCGCAGCTGCATCTCGACGCCGAGTATATGAAGGACAGCGACTATGGCCGTATCCTCGTCAATTCGACCTTCACCTTGGGGCTGATGGTCGGGGTGTCGGTGGGCGACACGACGCTCGGCACCGCGGTCGCCAATCTGGGCTGGGACGAGGTGCGGTTTCCGGCGCCGGTGTTCATCGGCGACACGCTGCGGATCGAGACCGAGGTGATCGACCTGCGCGAATCGAAATCGCGGCCGAATGCCGGCATCGTCACCTTCGCGCACCGCGCCTACAACCAGCGCGACGAACTGGTCGCGTCGTGCAAGCGGTCGGGCCTGCAGAAGCGCAAACCGGCATGACGCCGCTGCGATCCTGGCTGTTCGTCCCCGGCGACAGCGAAAAGAAACTCGCCAAGGTCGATGGCTGCGGCGCGGACGCCGCGATCCTCGATCTGGAGGATTCGGTCGCGCCCGCGAACAAGGCGGCGGCGCGGATGCTGGTCGCCGATTTCCTGAAGGCACGGCCGCGCGGGGCCCGTCCGGTGCAGCTCTGGGTCCGGGTCAATCCGTTCGACACCGGCCTGACCGCGGACGATCTCGCCGCGATCGTGCCTGGCGACCCCGACGGCCTGATGCAGCCCAAGATCGACGGACCCGACGACGTCCGCGCGCTATCCGACATGCTGAATCCGTTGGAACGCGACCACGCCATCGCGGCCGGTTCGATTCGCATCCTGCCGGTAGCGACCGAGACGCCGATCGCACCGTTCCGGCTGGGCGAATTCGCGACCGCCGGGCTGACCCGCCTGGCCGGGCTGACCTGGGGGGCGGAGGATCTGTCTGCGGCCTTGGGGGCGAGCACCAATCGCGGCGCGGACGGGCAATGGGCCTTCACCTACCAGATGGCCCGGTCGCTGACGTTGCTGGCGTCGCATGCGGCCGGCGTGCCCGCGATCGAGACGCTGTACGCCGATTTCCGCGACGAGGCGGGGTTGTTGGCGTCGAGCCGGGCGGCGCGGGCGGAGGGGTTTGCGGGCCGGCTAGCGATCCACCCGGCGCAGGTCGCGGCGATCAACACGGGGTTCTCCCCCGGTGAGGACGAGATCGCCGTCGCCCGTCGTATCGTCGCCGCCTTCGCCGCGTCGCCGGCGCTGGGTACCGTCGGGATCGACGGGAAGATGTACGACCTGCCCCATCTGAAAGCCGCGCAGCGCACGCTGGCCGCGGTTCCGGGCGTTTCGCATGACCTATGACGACGTCATCCTCGGCCGTCGCAGCATCCGCGGGTACAAGCCCGACCCGGTGCCCCGCGCGCTGATCGAGAAGGTCATCGCGCTCGCCATGCGTGCGCCGTCGTCGATGAACACGCAGCCATGGCATTTCTACGTGCTGACCGGCGAACCGCTCGACCGGATCCGCGCGGGCAACACCGAACGGATGATTGCCGGCGTCCCGCAATCGCGCGAGTTCCGCACGGGCACGGCATTCGCCGCGCAGCACCGCGACCGGCAGGTCGGTGTCGCCAAGCAACTGTTCGCCGCAATGGGAATCGAACGCGACGACAAGGACCGGCGGCAGGACTGGGTGCTGCGGGGGTTCCGCCAGTTCGACGCGCCGGTCTGCATCATCGTGACCTATGACCGCGCGCTGGACGGCAGCGACGACACGCCGTTCGACTGCGGCGCGGTCGCGACCGCCCTCGTCAACGCCGCCTGGTCGCGCGGGCTCGGCACCGTCATCAACAGCCAGGGGATCATGCAATCGCCGGTGGTGCGCGAACATGCGGGCATTCCCGACGATCAGGTCATCATGAAGAGCATCGCGCTCGGGTGGCCGGACGAGCGCTTTCCCGCCAATGCGGTGGTGTCCGAACGGCGTTCGGTCGACGAGGCCGCGGTGTTCCTTGGGTTCGACGAACCGGTCTGAGGACCAGCCCCGGGCTTAGAAATGCAACGCCAGCTGCCCCGATACGCGGGCGGCGCGGTTGCCGGTGTCGAGCCGGTCGTCGGAAATCGGGATCGCCACCTCGAACCCCGCATCGACATGCCCCTGACCGACGCGCAGGCCGGCACCACCCGATGCCAGGCTGCCGCCGCCGATCCCGTCGCGCAGGTTCGTGACGACGCCGCCATCGCCGAACGCATAGAGCTGGACGCGCTGCGCGGTCGGGGCGAGCAGCTTTGCCAGATCGATCCGCACTTCGGCCGACCCCAGCACGCCCTGGTCGCCGGTACGCTCGCTATAATCATAGGCGCGGCCGAAGGCGGGGCCGCCCAGGCTGATTTCCGCCGTGGCCAGCAGCGGCCGCGATGCGATCTGCGCGAACGAGGCGAGCGCGATGCTCAGTGGTCCGGTCAAGGCGTGCGACCAGTCCGCCTGGAAGTCGCCGGTGACGTAGCGCGCATCGCCGTCGGACCGCGACGCGAGCGGATCGCCCTCATGGGTCGCGCCGGGTACGGGCAGGCCGGCATTCGCCTGGATGCTGACGTTCAGGACGCCGCCAGCGACGGTGCGCGCGGTCCGTAGCGTCCCCGACAGGACCGTCAGCCGGTCGTCGCGGAAGCGGTAGCCGTTCGCCGACTGATCGGTCGCCAGCGCGTGCAGATCGAGATCGAGCCACACGCTGTGCTGCCGCGTCCGTTCCAGCACCGCACTATAGCCGATGCCGAACCCGTAGCTGTTGCCGACCAGCGCAAGATCGGAAAAGTTCCCGCCCGCGCGGGTATGGCCGTAAAAGGCGGAAATCGAAGCTGCGCCGCCGCCATCGCCGACCGGCGTCGCATAACGCCCGGAAAAGAAGGCGAACTCGCGCGGATCGATCGGCGTCATCGCGGTGACGAAGCCGATCTCGTCGGCGGGGTTCAGGACGCCGCGGACATTGACCAGCGCGACGCCGCGCAGCGGTCCGATCTCGTTCGTGCCGCGATTGTCGAATTCCAGATAACTGGTCGTACGGGTGTCGTCGATCGTGACCAGCAGGATCCCGAAACCGCTCTGCCGCATGTAGCGCGTGTCCTTGATCCGGATGCCGGGCAAATCGCCCACCAACAGCAGCACCCGTTCCAATTCACGCTTGGTAACCGCGCGGTGGGTGACGAGCGTCGCGAGAATACGGTCCGCCGCCGCGCTGCTGGTGCCGATCGATCGCACCGCGTCGACCCGTCCCTCGTCCAGCGTGACGGTCAGCGTCCCGTCGTCGACCGGCTGCGGATCGATCGCCGCCGTCGCGAAGACCAGGCCTTGCAGGCGGGCGACGGTCGCCACCGCGCCCGCCAGCGCGCGCAGGTCGTCCTGCGACAGGTTGCGCCCGACAAAGGGCTGCGTCGCCGCGGCGAAAGCGTTTGCCGGGATGGCGGTGTTGCCGCGCACGCGTATCGCGCGCGGGGCGACATCGGTCGCGGCGATACCCACGCGTGCGATCGCCGGTGCGGTCGCGGCGGCATTGGGCGCTACTCGTTCGCGTGCGACGCTGTCGTCCGTGGCGGCAGGGGGCAGCGACCGGGTGACCAGCGCCGGATCGACCCGGTCGGGTACGACCTGCGCCCGTACGACGACGGGAAAGGCCAGCAAGGGCAGGGCCAGGGCAACAACGGGGCCGCGGCAACGCATATTATGGGGCATCGGGGTAAATTCTCCGGGACAATCAATGCCTAGCCTCCGATCCGTTTAGAAAAGGTTGCATTGCTGAACGCCGCGTTCACCATGTGCGGCAACCCCTCGCACAGTCCCTGCCCCTATTGCGGCCCAGCGTCGGAAAGACGTGCAGGTTCAAGGGGTTTGCGATGCGTGGTCGGTGGATGTTGCTCGCGGTCGTGGCGTGGCCGACGATCGCTGAGGCACGAACCCCTGTTTGGTCGATCAGCGAGGCCAGCGGGCCGGTGACGATCCTGCACACCGGGATCACGAAAGCGGCGGCGCGCGGCCTGTCGGTCGCACCGGGCGATGTCGTCCGCACCGGCACGGGCGGCCGTGCGGTGCTGGTCCGGGGCCAGGAATATATGATGGTCGCCCCCGGATCGCAGGTGCGCCTGCCCGACGAAGCCGCGAAGGGCGCGGTGACGCAATTGGTGGAGGAGGCGGGCAACGTCGTCTTCATGATCAAGAAAATGGCGATGCCGCATTTCGCGGTGCAGACGCCGTATCTGGCCGCTGTCGTGAAGGGCACGACGTTCAGCGTGTCGGTCGATGCGAAGGGCGCATCGGTCCATGTGCTGGAGGGTGCGGTCGACGTAGCGACGGTGGATGGCGGCGCACATCAGATGGTGCTGGCGGGGGGCGCGGCGAGCGTCGGTTCGTCCGCGCTCGACACGATGCGGACGGTCATGGCGGGACAGGAGCACATCCTGCGATCGCACGCCGCTGCACCGGCCGCGCCGATCGCGGCGCATGTCGCGCCGCGCGTCGACACTGACGCGGCTGCGACCGGATCGATGTCGGCGATCGCGGTACAGATCGCCGAGGCGCCGGTGTCGCTGGCGGTCGTGACCGGCGGGCTGGTGCGCGACGCAGCTCCGGTGCTGCTGGCGGACGCATCGGGTTCGCTCCGCCAGATCGCGGTGACGCAGAACGCCGCGCGCGAGGCGCAGGTGACCGTGCGCCAGGCGATCGTGCAGGAGGCGGCGTCGGAGGCGGCGGCGGCGGCGGCGAAGGTCCAGGCGGATGCGGCGGCGGCGACCGCCGCGGCGGCAGTAAAGACGTTCCAGGATCAGGCCTTGGCCCAGGAGCAGGCGCAGTCGGCCGCGGCGGCGTCGGCGAAGGCGGCGGCTGATGCGGCGGCGGAGCAACAGGCGTCGCTGATGGCCGAGCAGGAGGCGCAAGCCGCAGCGAAGGCAGCGGCGGACGCTGCCGCCCGTCAGGCCGCGACCGATTCCGCTGCGGCGGCACAGGCTGCGGCGGATGCGGTCGCGCGTCAGAACGCCGAGGCGGCGAAGGCGGCAAGCGATGCGGCCGCGAAACAGGCGGCGGATGCGGCCTCGGCCCAGGCGGCGGCGGCCGCGCAGGCAGCGTCCGATGCCGCCGCCAAACAGGCGAGCGAGAATGCGGCTGCGCTCGCGGCGGCTCAGGCGGCATCCGATGCCGCGGCCAAGCAGGCGGCGAGCGCGACCGCCGCGCAGGCGCAGGCGACGGCCGGCGACGCGGTGGCCGCGGCGGCCGCGGAACAGGCGATCGCCGCGGCGAATCAGGCGGCGGCGGCACTGGCCGCGCAACTGGCCTCCGCGCAGAAGGCGGCGTCCGACCAGGCGGCAATGCAGGCCGCGGCCACGCTTGCCGCGCAGCAGGCGGCAC
>CAXTVB010000052.1:0-12897 GCA_964247555.1 uncultured Sphingomonas sp.
CTTTCATTCGGCTCCGAGCCACCGCCATTTTCCCGCAAGTCCAGGATGAGATCATGCGTATCGGCACGTGCCAGTTGCGCGAATATGTCCTGGATCGTCGATCGGAATTCCGCGCCGGCCGCCCGGTACTGCGTGTTGCTGAAGGTCGGCACCGAGAGATAAGCCGTCTGCGAATCGGGCCATGCCAGCGTGGGTAACGCAGGTCGTGGATCGATGGCGGGTACCGCTCGGTCGGCATAGGCGATCGGCGTCACGATGCGTTGGACGACGACGCCGTCATGTGCCTGGAAGCGGATCGCATAGTGTGTTTCCAGGCCGCGCAGGCGGTAGCGGAATGCGGCGTAGCCCCTGCCGCCAGCCGCGCGCATCGCTTCGGTCGGGATTTGTCCATCGGTCCCGCGCGCGCGCATCGCCTCGCGAACGATCGCGGCCGGACCTTCGCCATCGATCGAAACCGGGCGGGTGCCGATGGGGATATCGACGGCATCGCCGTAGCCGCGCAGGATGAATATCCCTTCGCCGCTGAAATGAAGGTCGAGCGGCAGGAACCGCCCGGCTTCGTGTTCCTGGCGGACAAGCGCCTCGCTACGCTGGAACGACAGATGGCCTTCGCCGATCCTCGTCATCAGCGGGAGCATAAGGCTGTAGAGCGCCCGGCTATCATGGACCTGCGCCACCGCTGCGCGCGCCTGGGCCTTTGCCTGCGTCCAGGCGCATCGGGATTGATGCCAGTAGATGTCGGGCAACCCCGCCTCCAAGGCGGCAATCGCCAGTTCCAGGTCTTCGCGTGCATGCGCCGGCGTGATCGCGGTCGGATCGCCGGCAATCTGCGCGATCAGGGCGCTGGGGGGACACAAGAAAAGGACCGCACCGATTGCAGCCAGCCGCATTTTCCAAAGAGCTGGCGCCACGATTACAATCTCCCTACGGCAATATATTGCCCGACAGGAAAGCAGCAATATTTTGCCGAGTCAGCCGGCGCCATCGTTTCTCATTCATGTCGCGGCCAATGTCCGTGATCGCCGCCGTGCGGCAGGGCTTAGTCAGAAGGCGTTGGCCGAGGCATCGGGTGTCAGCCCACGGATGATCGGCGGCATCGAAAGCGGGGCGACCAGCGTCAGCACCGCAACCCTCGATCGCATCGGCGTGGTTCTTCACGCGACTTTGTCGGATCTGGTGCGCGAACCGGGCACCGCCCACTCGCGGATCGTCGATCGCCTGGGCTGGCAGGGGACGCACGGCGGAACCGGTGTTCTACGGTCCAGCGTCTCGGTCAGCCGCGAGGTCGAAACATGGGAATGGACGCTCAATTCAGGGGATCGTTATCAGGCCGGCGCCGACCCCCAGGGCTGGCACGTTCTCGTCGTCGTCGTGGAGGGTGAATTGGACCTCGAACTGACGGATGCGACGCATCGGATCAAAGCCGGCAGCCTGTTGTTCGACAGCGCGCAGAAACATGCCTTCGCCAACCGGGGACGAATGGCGTGGCGATTTTTTAGGATGACCCTGTGCTGATGCATGAGGATGGGACGGCGGAAAGCTGCGCGGACGTCGGCGAAAAATCTTCCTGTCCTACAAGCCCCGACCCGTGACACATCGGCCGCATGCCCCGCTTACCGCTCCCGCCACATCAACCGCAGCTACCCGCCAAGCCTTTGATTTCGCGCGAAGTGGAAAGGCGAATGGCAGTCCTCCACTTCCTCCACTTCCGGCCGACCCGTGGGTCACCCATCCCCCAACCGCTCGATATCCGCCCCCACCGCGCTCAGCTTCTCCTCCAGCCGCTCGTACCCGCGGTCGAGGTGATACACCCGCGACACCTGCGTCTCCCCCTCCGCCGCCAACCCGGCCAGGATGAGGCTCATCGAGGCGCGCAGGTCGGTCGCCATCACTTGCGCGCCGGTCAGCCGCTCGACGCCCTTCACCACCGCGGTGCGGCCATGGACCTGGATGTCCGCGCCCATCCGCGCGAGCTCCGGCACGTGCATGTAGCGGTTTTCGAAGATCGTCTCGGTCAGCACGCTCGCGCCGTCGGCCCTGCACAGCATCGCCATGAACTGCGCCTGCATGTCGGTCGCGAAGCCGGGATAAGGCGCGGTGGAGAGCGTCAGCGGGCCGATGCCACCCGTCGCCGCGATCAGTACCGAGCGCGGGCGTTCCTCGACCGTAACCCCCGCCTCGACCAGCGCGTCCAGCGTCGCGCGCATGTCGGATGCGGTGACGTTCATCAGCTCCAGCGACCCGCCGGTGATCGCAGCGGCACAGGCATAGCTGCCCGCCTCGATCCGGTCCGGCATCACCGCATAGGTCGCGCCGTGCAGGCGATCGCGCCCCTCGATCGTCAGCGTCTCGGTACCGATGCCGTCGATCGACGCGCCCATCGCGACCAGGCAGTTGCACAGATCGACGATCTCGGGCTCGCGCGCGGCATTCTCGATCACGCTCGTGCCGCGCGCGGTCGTCGCGGCCATCACGACATTCTCGGTCGCGCCGACCGACACGATCGGGAAACGATAATTGCCGCCCGACAGGCGACCACCGGGCGCAGTCGCCTTCACATAGCCCGCAGCCATCTCCAGTTCCGCCCCGATCGCCTCCAGCGCCTTCAGATGGAGATCGATCGGCCGGTTGCCGATCGCGCAGCCGCCGGGCAGCGACACCGTCGCCTCGCCGCCGCGGCCGAGCAGGGGCCCTAGCACCAGGATCGATGCGCGCATCTTGCGGACGATGTCGTACGGTGCCTCGGTCGAGGTGAGTTGCCCCGCGCGGATCGTCATCACCCGCCCGAAATCCTCGGGGCGCGAGCCTTGGATCGCGGTGGAAGCGCCGAGCTGGTTGAGCAGATGCCCGAACCCGTCGACATCGGCGAGGCGTGGCAGGTTGCGCAGCGTCAGCGGCTCGTCGGTCAGCAGCGCACAGGGCATGAGCGTCAGCGCGGCGTTCTTCGCGCCGGAAATGGGCAGGCGGCCCGACAGGCGATTGCCGCCACGGATGAGAATACGGTCCATGCGTCCGTGTATCGCCGCCACAAGAACGTGCAAGTCTCCGGTCCGCTTCGCCACCCCTTGATGCATTTTAGTGCAGGCCGATCCCCGACATGGTTAGGACTATGCGGGCACGGGGATTTCCAATTTGCCGGACCATGGCTTCGCCGATCGTCTCGGCAATCTGACGACGTTGACGAGCGAGGAACGCGCCGCGATCGCGCGGCTGGAAGCGCGCGAGCGTCCGCTTCGGCGCGGAGCCGTACTGGTCCGCGAAAACGATGCGGGGGCCGATCTGTTCGTGCTGAAACGCGGTGCGCTGACCAGCTATGTCCTGCTGTCCGACGGCAGCCGGCAGATATTGCGATTCCTGTTTCCAGGCGACCTGGTGGGCACCGCGACGCTGCTGCATGCAAAATCGACCGAGACCGTGGTCGCGCTGACCGACAGCCTGGTCGCGACCATCGACCGGGGGATGCTGGCCATGACGATCGCCGCGCATCCGCGACTGGCCGCGTTGCTATTGGCGGTCGGGCAATCGACGCAGCAGGCGCTGTCGGATCGGCTGTCGGCGCTCGGCCGCACCTCCGCCAAGGCCCGGATCGCCGCGCTGCTGCTGGAGATTCGCGACGGGTTGCGGCGTGCCGATCCGGACGTCGCCTCCGCCTTCGCGCTGATGGTGACGCAGGAGGAGATCGGCGACGCGACCGGGCTGACCGCGGTGCACGTCAACCGGATGCTCCGCCAGCTGGAGGAGGGCGCGCTGATCGAACGCAATGCGGGACGCGTGCGGTTACTCGACGAACGCGCATTGGCGGGGATCGCGAACTACGTCGATCGCGGCGCGGGGATCGACGTCAATTGGATCCCGGCGCCCGGCGGCGGATAGCGTCTCCGCATGGCCGCGTGCTAGCGCAAGCAGCGTGGATGCACCGGCAATCACCGCCCTGACGATAGAGAAGCGGATCGCCCGGCAGGCCGCGGCGCTGGGTTTCGCCGCCTGCGGGATCGCGCGCGCCGATGCCGCGCCGCTGGCGGGCGAGCGGCTGCGCGCGTGGATCGCGGAAGGGGCGCATGGCGACATGATCTGGATGGAGGCGCGCGCGGATCAACGCGCCTCGCCGGCCGGTCTTTGGCCCGACGTGCGCAGCGTCGTCTCGCTCGGCATGAGCTACGCCCCCGCCGCCGATCCGCTACGGCTGGCGGACGAGGGCGGGATCGGGCGGATCTCGGTCTATGCGCAGGGCGGCGACTATCACGACGCCGTGAAGCGCCAGCTGAAGGCGCTGGCGCGCTGGCTGGTCGCGGAGGCGGGGGGCGACCTGAAGGTGTTCGTCGATACCGCGCCGGTAATGGAAAAGCCGCTGGCGGAGGCGGCGGGGATCGGCTGGCAGGGCAAGCACAGCAATCTGGTCAGCCGGACCGACGGCAGCTGGTTGTTCCTGGGCGCGATCTACACCACGCTCGACCTCGCGCCCGACCGGCCGGGGCGCGACGCGTGCGGATCGTGCGATGCGTGCCAGCGGGCCTGTCCGACCGATGCGTTCCCTGCGCCGTACCGGCTCGATGCGCGGCGGTGCATCTCCTATCTGACGATCGAACATGCCGGTCCCATCCCGCACGAATTCCGTCCGGCGATCGGCAACCGCATCTATGGCTGCGACGATTGCCTGGCGGTATGTCCCTGGAACAAGTTCGCCGCCGCGGCGCGTGCCAATCGCGCCTTCGTACCCCGTGCCGAGCTCGCGGCGCCCGACCTGGCCGACCTGCTGGCGCTCGACAATGCCGGGTTCCGGCAGGTGTTCGCGGGATCGCCGATCAAGCGGATCGGCCGCGACCGGATGGTGCGCAACGCGTGCATAGCGGCGGGCAATAGCGGCGATCCCAAGCTCGTCGCGTCGCTGTCGCCCCTCGCCACCGATTCCTCGCCCGTCGTCGCGGAAGCGGCGGCGTGGGCTATTTCCCGCCTTCGCGCCGGGTGAGCGCGGATACGCAGCTGGCCCGGTCGATCGTGCTGCCATCGGGTTCGCGCGCGTCGATATAGGTGACGCGCGGGGGCTGCCCGTCCTTGGGATACAGATACGCGTCCAGCACGCAGAACCGGCCCTGGAACTGCAATTTGCGCGCGGCGCCTTCGCGGATATCGGCGTCGGGCTGGCCGAACAGGCGGATCAGCGCCGCGGAATCCTGCCCGATCACCCGCTCCAGCCCGACCGCGGTATACGGCACCGCCACCTGCCCCGCCGCCGCCGGCCGCGCCGCCGGCGTCGCCGCGCACCCCGCCAGCAGCAGGCCCAGTCCGATCGTCGTGCCTACGCTCTTCATGTCCGGCCCTTGTGAAACAGATGCGTCGCCATCGCCGCACCGATGACGGGCGCGAGGATGTTCGCCACAGGAACCACGAACAGCCCGGCCTCGAACAGCCCCAGCGCGAACAACTGCCCCCGGTTCGCCTTGCGCCAGCCACGCATCGCCGCCCCGCCCAAATGCCGCGCCGCGACCATGTCGCCAAGATCGCGCCCCAGCACCCAGCCGTTGACGAGGAAGAAGGCGATCGCGGGCCCGATCCCCGTGAACAGCAGCACGATATAGACCGGCAGCGCGAGCAGGTTCGCGAACAGTGCGCGTGCCGCCGAGCGCAGTCCCATCAACCCCGCACGCCCTGGCCCGACCGGCCGTGCGGCGACGCGCGCGGCGGGATAGTGCCGCGCCTCGACCGCGGCGACGATGCGGTCGGCGAAGATCTGCACCACGCCGATCGCGACGACGACGAACAGCAGCCACCCGCCCAGGATCGCAGCGACGATCGCGACCAATCCCGACAGCGCACCGGACCGAAAACCCAGCCAGTCCTCGCTCGCGGCCTGCACACCGAACCAGACGCCAACCCCAAGCATGCCGAAGACCGCCAGCGTGATCGCGATCGACCCTGCCAGCACGCGCAGGATCGCCGGGTCCCCTAACTGGCCGATCGACAGGAAGAACGCGCGGATCACGGCCATTGTCCTGCTGCGCTTTGCCCCGTACGGCAACGGCTTTCGTAGACCTTCCAAGAAGCGGACTTGCCCCTTGAGCACCCCAAAATACGACGTCGTCGCGATCGGCAACGCCATCGTCGACATCATCGCACAGACCGACGACGCCTTCATCGCCGCGGAGGGCATGGCGAAGGGATCGATGCAATTGATGTTCTCCCCCGAGGATGCCGACGCGCTCTATGCGAAGATGGGGCCTGGGATGGAGGCGTCGGGGGGCTCGGCGGCGAACACCGTCGCGGCGATCGCGGCGATGGGCGGCAAATGCGGGTTCATCGGCCAGGTCGCGGACGATCAGCTGGGCCAGGTCTTCGGCCACGACATCCGCGCGGCGGGCGTCGATTTCGCGACCGCGACGCGCGACGGCGATCCGACGACCGCGCGTTGCCTGATCTTCGTGACCCCCGACGGTCAGCGGACGATGAACACCTTCCTGGGCGCGTCGCAATTCCTGCCGGAGGCGGCGCTGGACCGCGACCTGATCGCCGATGCCGCGATCCTGTATCTCGAGGGGTATCTGTGGGACCCCGAGGAGCCGCGCGCGGCGATGCGCGCCGCGATCGAGGTCGCGCGCAAGGCCGGACGCAAGGTGGCCTTCACATTGTCCGACACCTTCTGCATCTCGCGCCATGGCGGCGATTTCAAGAAACTGATCGCGGACGGTCTGATCGACATCCTGTTCGCCAACGAGGCCGAACTGGCGGCGCTGACCGAAACCGAGGATTTCGAGGCCGCGCTGGCGCAGGTCGCAGCAACGGTGCCCACGCTCGTGGTGACGCGCGGCGCCGATGGCGCCTGCGCGGTTCAAGCGGGGACGCGGGCGGACGTGCCGGCCGAACCGATCGAACGCGTCGTCGATACCACCGGCGCTGGCGACCTGTTCGCGGCGGGTTTTCTCCACGGCCAGGCGCAGGGTCGCGACCTGACGGCATCGCTCCGGCTGGGCGCCATCTGCGCGGCGGAGATCATCAGCCATGTCGGCGCGCGGCCGATCGTCGACATGAAGGCGCTGGTGGCGGAGAAGCTGGCGGGGTGAATAATCGGGTGCTTCCATGTCACCCCGGCCTTGTGCCGGTGTCCATGGCGTCACACGCACAACGTTGAGCTTCTCGCGAGCGCTCGCCGCACGATGGACCCCGGCACAAGGCCGGAATGACGAAAGCAGAATACGCGACCGTGGGTAAAGAAAAACCCACCCGCCTTTCGGCGAGCGGGTTTCCTCAAATCACCCGACCGCGCCGTAGCGCGGCCCGGGAATCAGCAGCCGTTCTTGCGATTCTGCGCGGCGTCGTGCTTCTTGTCGAGATGCTTGCCGAGCAGGGCGCCACCGACGCCGCCCGCCACCGTGCCGAGCACGCCGCCGCCGAGCGCATTGCCCACCAGCGCGCCGCCAGCGCCGCCCGCGATCAGGCCGGTCGTGCCGCTGCTCTTCTTGCAGCGATAATAGCGGCCGTCTTCGCCGCGATAGGTGCGGTAATGCTGCGCCGACGCCGCGGTCGGGGCGACGGCGGGGACGGTGACGACGGTCATGAGGGCGACCAGTGCAAGCTTCTTCATATCGATTCTCCTGCGCAACGATTGGTATGACGAGCGTATAACGACGAAAAGCCCGACTGGTTGCCGATCCCGAAGACCGCATCTCAACGGGCGTTTTTCCGCCGCCGCGACCCTTTGCGAGGGCCGCGACGATCCTTCGTTAAGCCGTTCAGCTTGAACCGATCCTGACGGTGGCCGACAGCCGCCAGTCATGTTCGCGTCATTGCATGGGAGGGGTCGGGGACCGATCGAAGTTCGACGGTGCATATAGTCGGCCCCGCCCACGGTCATCCCGGGCTCCAGGGTTACAGGCGGTTCGCCGCGTGGCTCTGGATCCCGGGACGAGCCCGGGATGACAGCAATGTTTGCCGCCTATTCGACCGTTCTACGCCAAGTCGGGCGGCGTCGCCTCCCGGACCAGCCCCTCGATCGCCGCGGCCAGCGTCAGCATTTCCTGCCCCTGGCTGCCCAACCGGCGCAAGGCGACCGTGCCCTCGTCCGCCTCGCGCTTGCCGACGACGAGCAGGTTGGGGACCTTCGCCAGGCTGTGCTCGCGCACCTTGTAATTGATCTTCTCGTTGCGCAGGTCGGTCTCCACCCGGATGCCTGCCTTGCGCAATGCGTCGGCGACCGAATGCGCGTAATCGTCCGCGTCGGACACGATCGTCGCGACCACCGCCTGCACCGGCGCCAGCCAGAGCGGGAAGCGGCCGGCATGATGCTCGATCAAAATGCCGATGAAGCGTTCGAACGTCCCAAGGATCGCGCGGTGGAGCATCACCGGGCGGTGGCGCTCGCCGTCCGCGCCGACGTAGGACGCGTCGAGCCGTTCGGGCAGCACGCGGTCGGACTGGATCGTGCCGACCTGCCAGGTGCGCCCGATCGCGTCGGTCAGGTGGAATTCCAGCTTGGGCGCGTAGAACGCCCCTTCGCCCGGCAGTTCCTCGAACTGCGCCTTGATCGCGTCGGACAAGCCCGAGGCGAGCACCGCCTCGCGCAATTCGCCCTCAGCCTTGTCCCACATCGCGTCGTCGCCGAACCGCTTGTCGGGGCGCAGCGCCAGCTTCACCGCATAATCCTCGAATCCCAGGTCGCGGTACACGCTGTCGAGCAGCTCGCAGAAATCGCGCACCTCTTCGATCAGCTGGTCCTCGCGGACGAACAGATGCGCGTCGTCCTGCGTGAACTGGCGCACGCGCATGATGCCGTGCAGCGCGCCATGCGGTTCGTTGCGGTGGCAGCAGCCGAACTCCGCCATGCGGATCGGCAGGTCGCGGTACGACTTGATCCCCTGGCGGAAGATCAGGACGTGCGCGGGGCAGTTCATCGGCTTGAGCGCCATCAGGTCCGCGTCACCCGACAGGATTGCCCCCTCGTCCTCAGCATTCGGGATCTCGTCGGGCACCACGAACATGTTCTCGCGGTATTTGCCCCAATGCCCGGACTGCTCCCATTGGCGCGCGTCCATCAGCTGCGGCGTCTTGACCTCTTCATAGCCCGCGGCGTCGAGCCGGCGGCGCATATACGCCTCCAGCGCGCGCCAGATCACGAAGCCGCGCGGGTGCCAGAACACCGACCCCTGCGCCTCGCTCTGGAGGTGGAACAGGTCCATCTCCTGCCCGATCTTGCGGTGATCGCGCTTGGCGGCTTCTTCCAGGCGGAACAGATGCTGATCCAGCTGCTTCTTGTTCAGCCAGCCCGTGCCGTAGATGCGGCTCAGCATCGCGTTGTTCTGGTCGCCGCGCCAATAGGCCCCCGACACGCGCGTGAGCTTGAACGCCTGCGGGTCCAGCTTGCCGGTCGAGACCATGTGGGGCCCGCGGCACATGTCGAGCCACTGGCCCTGGCGGTAGATCGTCAATTCCTCGCCCTCGGGCAGGCTCGCCGCCCATTCGGCCTTGAAGCTCTCGCCTTGGCTGTTCCACCGATCGATGAGCGCCTGGCGCGTCCAGACCTCGCGCACGAACGGTTCGTTGCGCGCGATGATCGCGCGCATCTCGGCCTCGATCGCCGGCAGGTCGTCGTCGGTGAACGGGCGGTCCTTCGGTGCGAAGTCGTAGTAGAAGCCGTCGTCGGTCGCCGGGCCGAAGGTGATCTGCGTCCCCGGGAACAGGTGCTGCACGGCTTCGGCCATGACGTGCGCGAGATCGTGGCGGACGAGTTCCAGCGCGTCGGCCTCGTCGCGCGCAGTGACCAGGGCGAGGGCGGTATCGCCCTCGAACGGCCGCGACAGGTCGCGCACCTGCCCGTCGATCTTCGCCGCCAGCGCCGCCTTGGCGAGGCCCGGACCGATCGCGGCGGCGACGTCCGCGGGGGTCGTCCCGGGCGCAACCTCGCGGACGGAACCGTCGGGCAGCGTGATTCGGAACATGGCGGACATCGGAGATTCAACCTTTCGTGGAGAATCACGCGAATAGTGAGTCCGTCACCGATTAGGCAAGCGATAGCGCCTCATCTCCGCCATGCCAGGCTCGTCCCGGCATCCAGAGCCACGCGCAACGGCTGCTTGGCTCTGGACCCCGGCACAAGGCCGGGGTGACGGATAGCGGAGGTGCCGATCGTCACACGATACCGAACGGCACCACGCTATTGTCCTGCGTATGCCCGATCTGCGCACGACCCAGATACGGCACACCCATCGTAGCGCACCACCGCTCGATCATCGCCTCGACGCTCTCGCCCCAGGGGGGATCGTTCGCCTTCACGTCGTTGACCGCGCCCAGCCGGATGCCGGCGATCCCCTTCAGCTGCGTCGCGCCGGCCATGTGGAACAGCAGCCGGTCGACATTGTAGAGCGGTTCGGACACCTCCTCGACCAGCAGCACATGGTCGGTCAGGTCGGGCAGCCAAGGCGTGCCGATCAGTGCGCCCAGGATCGACAGGTTGAACGCGGCGGACGGCCGACCGCCCAGCCCCGGCTCCAGCGCGGTCCGCGCGCCCTCTACCATCCAGGCGAGCGCGCGCATCACCGTTTCGTCGCCCTTCTGCCGGTGGATGTCGGTCGGCATCGGCCCGTGCACCGGTCGCCCGATCCGGCGTGCGTAGAGCGCGCCGAGCAGGAATCCCATGTCCGAATAGCCGACATACATTTTGTGTCGCGCCGCGGCCCCGAGCGCGGGCATCACGGTCGCGAGCAACCGGTTCGACCCGTAGCCGCCACGCGCGAACCACACCGCGTCGTAGCTGGGATCGTTCGCGTAATCGAGGAACGCCGCCGCGCGTACCGCGTCCGATCCGGCGAAATGCCCGTCCTTCGCGAAGCATTGCGGATGGAAGACCAGATCGACGTCGGGATATTCGATCGCCGCGAGCGCGGAGACGGTAGCGACCATGTCCGGGTTCGCGCTGTTGGCCGGGGCCACGACACCGATCCTCACTGCTTGACCCCGCTTGCCCGCGATACCGCCCGGCGATAGCGCGGCGCGATGCATGACGGCAAACCCTGTTTCTTTGTTGGCATCGGCGGGTCGGGGATGATGCCGCTGGCGATGATCCTGCGCGCGCGCGGTACGACCGTCGCCGGATCGGACCGCGCGCTCGACCAGGGCCGCGTGCCCGCCAAGTTCGACGACCTGCGCACGCGGGGAATCGCGCTGTTCCCGCAGGACGGCAGCGGCGTCGTGTCCCGGGATCAGGTCGTCGTCGCCTCCGCCGCGGTGGAAGAGAGCGTGCCCGATATCCTCGCAGCGAACCGCCTGGGCTGCACGCGCGCGACGCGGGCGGAGATGCTCGCGGGACTGTTCAACGACTCCGCGTTACCGATCGGGATCGCGGGCACCAGCGGGAAATCGACCGTCACCGGGATGATCGGCTGGATCCTGCACGCCACGGGCCGCGACCCGACCGTCATGAACGGCGCGGTGATGAAGAATTTCGCGAGACCCGACGCGCCGTTCGCCAGCGCATTGGTCGGCGAGGGGGATGCCTTCGTCAGCGAGGTGGACGAAAGCGACGGCTCGATCGCGCTCTATGTGCCCGCCATCGCGGTGCTGAACAACGTCACGCTCGACCACAAGCCGCTCCCCGAACTCCGCCGGCTGTTCGCGGATTTCGCGGCCAAGGCGCGAACGACGGTCGTGAACATCGGCGATCCCGAGGCGGCTTTGCTGGCCGCGGGGTTGTCGGGGAATGTGCTGACGGTGGCGGTCGAGGCACCGGCGGACCTGCGCGCCGAGAACCTGGAGCCCGAACCGTTCGCGATTCGCTTCGACTTGGTCGCGTCGCCCTCGCTCTCCCGCTGGGAGAGGGAAAGGACGCCGGAGGCGGCGAATGGTGAGGGCGAGCACCATCATGTCCGCCTCTCGGTCCCCGGTCGCCATAACGTCGCCAACGCGCTCGCAGCGATCGGCGCGGCGATGGCGGCGGGGGTGCCGATCGACGAAGCGGTCGCCGCGATCGCCGGGTTCGTCGGCCTCAAGCGGCGCTTCGAACTGATCGGCACCGCGGCGGGCATCGCCGTGATCGACGATTTCGGGCATAATCCGGACAAGATCGCCGCGACGCTCGATACGCTGCATGCCTTTGCCGGGCGGCTGCTGATCCTGTTCCAGCCGCACGGCTATGGCCCGCTCGCGAAGATGCACCGCGAACTCGCCGCCGCCTTTGCCGACCGATTGCGGCCTGGGGACCTGCTGGTGCTGCCCGATCCCGTCTACCAGGGCGGCACGGTCGACCGCGCGGTCACGAGCGGGGACATCGTCGCGGATATCGCCGCGACCGGGGCCGATGCACGCCATATCGCCGACCGCGCGGAGGCTGCACGGATGATCGCCGACACGGCGACCGCCAGCGACCGGATCGTCGTGATGGGCGCGCGCGACGATACGCTGGGGCTGCTCGCCGCGGATATTCTCGCCCGCGTAGCCGCCGGGGGTTAGCGCGCGCGGCCGATCGTGATAAAGGTTGTCCACGCAGCACGACGAGGTCGCCCCATGTTCCGCCGCTTGTTCCTGGAACACCCTGAAACCGTTGGCGAAAGTTTCACCGAGCATTTCGGCGTCGCCAGCCGCTTCGGGATCACGATGATCTGGGGCGGCGCTGGCGCGTTGCTTCACGCATTTGTTCCCGCCGTCTGCAAGACGCGCGGCAGCGATACCGTCGCGGCGCTGCACGCGCAGATGGTCGCGAAGCGGGGCGCGGTGCGCGCGGACCAGGCGCAGATGAAGACGGTCGAATACATCATCTGACCCCCCCCGTCGTGCCGGGCGCGTCCCGGCATCCAGAGCCGCGAGCGGGTTTCCTGCCGCTCCGGACTCCGGGGTCACGAAATCGAATCGCTCAAACGTGTCCGATCGATCGGAACCAGCCGCTTTCCTGCGAACGCAGGAACCCAGGGTAACGAT
>CAXTVB010000053.1:0-12828 GCA_964247555.1 uncultured Sphingomonas sp.
AAACAGACCTGGGCCTTTCCCTATTGGGCGACGATCCCGTCCGATTACAGCCTGGCCGGCGCGCGGCGCTGGCATCTGTCCTTCGCCTGGGTGCTGGTCGCGGCGGCGCTGTTCTACTGGATCGCGGGGCTGCTGAACCGCCATCTGGTGCGCGACGTCCTGCCGACGCGCGACGAGCTGCGGCCGGCGAATGTCTGGCATGACGTGAAGGATCACGCCCGCCTGCGCTTCCCGACCGGCGAGGCGGCGACGAAGTACAACATCCTGCAAAAGCTGGCCTATGGCAGCGTGGTGTTCGTCATGTTGCCGCTGATGATCCTGACCGGCATGACGATGGCGCCGGCGTTCGACGCCAATTTCGGCTGGCTGCTGCTCGTCTTCGGCGGTCGGCAATCCGCGCGGTCGATCCATTTCCTGTGCGCCTGGGGCCTGGTCGGCTTCACCATCGTCCATCTGGCGATGGTCGTGCTGGCGGGACCGATCCACGAGGTGCGATCGATCGTGACCGGCTGGTTCCGGATCCCGCGCGCGAAGGGAGAGGACATATGAACCCGCTCGTCAGCCGTCGCGGACTGATCGGCTCGCTAGGCATCGCCGGGGGCGGGCTGCTGGTGTCGGGGTGCGACAAGATCGCGGCGACGCCGGTCGCGCGGTCGTTCTTCACCGGTACCGAGGCGCTCACCGACCGCTTCGTGCATGCGACCCAGACCCGTGGATCGCTCGCCCGCGAATTCACCGCCGCGGACATGTCGCCGGTGTTCCGGACGAACGGCACGTCCAGCCCGCAGAACCCCGACTATGTCGCGCTCGCCGCCGACAATTTCCGCGACTATGCGCTGAAGGTCGAGGGGCTGGTCCGACGCCCCCTGTCGCTTTCGCTCGAACAGATCGGCAGGCTGCCGCGCCGGACGCAGATCACGCGCCACGATTGCGTCGAGGGATGGAGCGCGATCGGGCAATGGACCGGCGTCCCGCTCGGCGGCCTGCTCCGCGATGCCGGGCTGCTGCCGGCGGCGCGCTACATCGTGTTCCACTGCGCCGACGCGCTGGGGATGAGCAACTATTATGAAAGCATCGACCTGATCGACGCCTTCCACCCGCAGACCATCCTGGCCTGGGCGATGAACGGGCAGCGTCTGACCATCGGCCACGGCGCGCCGCTTCGCCTGCGCGTGGAAACGCAGCTCGGCTACAAGCAGGCGAAATACATCTCGCGCATCGAAGCGACGGACAGCCTGGCCGGGTTCTATGGCGGGAAGGGCGGCTATTGGGAGGATGTCGCGGATTACGCCTGGTATGCGGGGATCTAGGCCACCCTTGCTACTCGATAGTCGGTGTTCTCCTGCGAACGCAGGAGCCCAGGGTCACGCAGCCAACCCCTCGTGACCCTGGACCCCGGCGTTCGCCGGGGAACAGGAGCATTGACTGCCAGGGCAATCATTGCCAAAGCAAGCAATGCCCTTCTACTCCACCGAGTCCTTCGTGCCCGATACCTCGCTCGGCTTCCTGTCGAAGCGTGTGTTCCAGGCGTCGGTACTCGCACTCGAACCGATCTTCGCGGCGGAGGGGACGTCCTATGTCCAATGGTCGGCGATGGTGTCGCTGTGGAAGGGGCGGGCGGATACCTGCGCGGCGCTCGCGCGGGAATTGTGCCACGATACCGGCGCGACGACCCGGCTGATCGACACGCTGGAAGCGCGCGGCTGGGTCGAACGCAGCCGCAGCGCGGACGATCGCCGCATCGTGTTCCTGAAACTCACCGAGGCGGGTGCGCAAGTCGCCGAACGCTGTCGCCAAGGCGTCACGCGGCAATGGAATGCGTGGCTGGCGGATTGGGACGCGGCGGATGTCGAGCGCCTGATCGGCGACCTGCACCGCCTGCGCGACCGGATCGAAACGGGGACCTCGACATGCGCCTGACCTTCGCCGCCATCGCCGTCGCCGGCCTGCTTGCCGGTTGCGCGATCCCCGCATCGCATCCGCAGGTGCAGCAGGCGAGCGGCGCGTCGCTCGGGCTTGCGGATGCGGTCGCTGCGCCGCCGATCGCGGCGGATTGGTGGCACGCATTCGGCGATGCGCAGCTCGACCGGATCGTCGCGGATGCGCTGGCGGGCAATCCCACGCTCGACGCCGGGCTGGCACGCGTGCGTCAGGCGCAGGCGGTGCTGGCGGGGCAGCGCGCGGCGACGGGGCCGCAGCTGAGCGCGGACGTGAACCCGCAGATCGCGCGCTTCCCGGATAGCTACATCATCCCGCCCCCCTATGCCGGCACGGTCCGCTTCGTCGGCACCGCCGAGGCGAATCTGGGCATCGACCTCGATCTGTTCGGCAAGCAGCGCGCCGTGATCGCGCAGGCCGGTGCGTCGGTGCGCGCCGCGCGGCTCGATGCGGTGGCGGCGCGGCTCGCCGTCGCGGGCGCGGTGGTGCAGACCTATCTCGACCTCGCACGCGCCGAACGCGCGGCGGCGATCGCGCGCTCGACGATCAAGGCGCGCACCGACACGCTGCGGCTCGTCGACATCCGCATCCGCAACCAACTGGCGAGCAAGCTGGACCGCGCGGCCGCCGGAACGTTGCTGGCGCAGGCACAGGAGGCGCTGGCCCGCGCGGATGGCAACCGCGTGCTGGCGACCGATGCGCTCGCGGCGCTGGCGGGGCGGGGCGCGGATTATCCGGCGACGATCGCGCCGACGCGGCTGGACCTGGCGACCGCGCTGCCGCTGCCGACGACGATCCCGGCGGATCTCGTCGCGCGCCGCGCCGATGTGGCGGCGGCGCAGGCGCGTATCGAGGCCGCAGCGGCGGGCCGGCAGGTCGCGCGCAAGGCCTTCTACCCGGATGTGAATTTGTCGGCGCTGGGCGGATTGCAGGCGATCGGGCTCGGCAATTTCTTCAGTCTGGGCAGCGGTACGGTGGGCGCGGGGGCGGCAATTCATCTGCCGATCTTCGAAAGCGGCCGGCTGCGTGCGGGGCTGGAGGGCTCTACGGCGGCGCTGGATGTCGCCATCGCCGATTATAACGACGGCGTCGTCGGCGGCGTGCGCGAGGCGGCGGACGCCATCGCCCGCATCCGGGCGATCGATGCGCTGCGCGCGCGGTCGGGCGAGGTCGTGCGCGGCTATGGCCAGACCGGCCGACTGAACGCGATCCGCGTGTCGAGCGGCCTCGATTCGCGGCTCGACCTGGTCGACAACGACATCCGCCTGCTCGACGCGCAGCTGGCGGATGCCAATCTTTCCATCGATGCGGTCGTGGCCCGCGTCCAGCTGGTGCTGGCGCTGGGTGGCGGCTTCGATCCTGCACGGGACGTACAATGACCGATATCCGCGATCTCGAGGTCCCCGCCGGCCCTGGCGCCGAAGTCCAGCCGCCGCAGCGGGTCGTCCCCCCGACCACGGCGAAGCCGGCCGCGCGCCGCCGCTGGCTGGCGATCCTGGCGGTCGTCGTGGTGATCGGCCTGATCGTGTGGGCGGTCGCGCATTTCCTGCTGGCGACGCCGGAGGAGGAGACCGACGACGCGTATGTCGCGGGCGACGTCGTCGCGATCACCGCGCGCGATCCCGGTCAGGTCATCGCGATCCACGCCGACAACACGCAAGCGGTGAAGGCGGGCGATCCGCTGATCGATCTCGACCCCGCGACGGTCGATGTCGGCGTCGCCTCGGCTGCGGCCGATCTGGCCAAGGCGGTGCGGTCGACGCGCGGCGATTTCTCGAAGGTCGACCAGAGCGGCGCATCGGTCGTCCAGGCTGAGGCCGAACTTGCGCGCGCGCAGGACGATTATCGCCGCCGTCGCGGCGCAGCGGCCGAGGGCGCGGTGTCGGGCGAGGAGCTGTCGCACGCCGCCGACGCGGTGAAAGTCGCGGTCGCCAATCTGAACGCCGCGCGCAGCCAGCAAGTCCAGTCGCGCGCGACGGTCGCCGGCACCTCGGTCGATTCCAATCCGGCGGTCATGGCCGCGATCGCGATGTATCGCCGCGCCGCGATCGCGCAGTCGCACATGCACGTCACCGCCCCGATCGACGGCGTCGTCGCGCAGCGGACGGTGCAGCTGGGTCAGCAGGTCGCCGCCGGTACACCGCTGATGGCCGTCGTGCCGCTGATGCGGGTATGGGTGGACGCGAATTTCCGCGAGACGCAATTGAAGGACCTTCGCCTCGGCCAGCCGGCGGTGGTGGTCGCCGACATGTACGGATCGGGCATCGTCTATCACGGCAAGGTCATCGGGCTGGGGGCGGGCAGCGGCAACGCCTTCTCGCTGCTGCCGCCGCAGAATGCCAGCGGCAACTGGATCAAGATCGTCCAGCGCGTCCCGGTCCGCATCGCGCTCGATCCGAAGGAACTGGCGCGCAATCCGCTGAGGGTCGGGCTTTCGGTCAAGACGACGGTCGCGACGTCCGACGTGTCGGGCGCGCGGATCGGCAACCCGGGTGCGCAGGCCTATGCGCAGAAGGCGACCGATGTGAACGATCCGGCGGTCGAGACGCGGATTCGCCAGATCGTGGCGGCGAACCGGTGATTCAGCCCAATCGCCCTCACCCTTCCGTCGCTTCGCTCCTTCCTCCCTCTCTCGCTGGGAGAGGGAAGGGGCCCGCCGCCGTAGGCGGTGGGAAGGGTGAGGGCGACGCCTGATGGCCGCTCCCCAGACCCAACTTCCGCCGCTCAAAGGCGCCCCCCTCGGCATCATCGCGTTCGCGCTCGCGCTCGGCACGTTCATGATGGTGCTCGACACGACGATCGCGAACGTGTCGCTGCCGACGATCGCCGGCAATCTCGGCGTGTCCAGCGACAATTCCACCTGGATCGTGACCGCCTTCGCAGTCTCGAACGGGATCGGCGTGCCGCTGACCGGGTTCCTGATGGGGCGGTTCGGGGTGGTGCGGACGTTCTGCGTATCGGTGACCTTGTTCACCATCGCATCGTTCCTGTGCGGCATCGCGTGGAGCCTGCCGTCGCTGATCGGCTTTCGCGTGCTGCAGGGTGCGGTGTCCGGGCCGATGATGCCGGGCAGCCAGGCGCTGCTGATCTCGATCTTCGCACCCAACAAGCGCGCCACCGCGCTCGGCATCTGGTCGATGACGACGCTCGTCGCGCCGATCATGGGGCCGATCCTGGGCGGCTACATCTCGGACAACTACCACTGGAGCTGGATCTTCCTCATCAACGTGCCGTTCGGGATCGTCACCGCGCTGGTCTGCTGGAAGGGGCTGAAGACGCGCGAGACGCCGACGCGCAAGCTGCCGATCGACAGCGTCGGGCTGGGGTTGCTGGTGCTGTGGGTCGGGTCGTTGCAGATCATGCTCGACCTGGGAAAGAACGCCGATTGGTTCCACGATCCCGCGATCTGCGTGCTGACCGTCGTCGCCGCGATCGGCTTCGTCGCGTGGATCATCTGGGAACTGACCGACGCGAACCCGACCGTCGATCTGACGCTGTTCGAGAGCCGCAACTTCACGATCGGATCGATCGCCTTCTGCCTGGGCTATGCCGTGTTCTTCGCCAACACGCTGCTCCTCCCGCTCTGGCTCCAGACGCAGCTCGGCTACACCGCCACTTGGGCCGGGCTGGTCGCGGCGCCGAGCGGTGTCGTGGCGGTCCTGCTGACACCCTTCGTCGCGCGCCTGTCGGGCAAGTTCGATGCGCGCTGGCTGGCGACGGTCGCGTTCGGGTCGTTCGCGCTCAGTTACTATCTGCGCGCGGGCTATACCACGACCGCCAGCTTCAAGGACTTCATGCTGCCGCTACTGGTGCAGGGCGTCGCGATGAGCACCTTCTTCCTGTCGATGCTGACGATCGCGCTCGACAAGATCCCGCCCGAACGGCTGCCCTCGGCGACGGGCATGTCGAACTTCACGCGGATCGTCGCGGGCAGCTTCGCCGCATCGATGATCACGACGGCCTGGGACCGGCGCGAGGCACTGCACCAGGCGCATCTGTCCGATGCCATCGGCAACAACATGCCGTATCAGATGGCGAGCGCGTCGTTGCAGCGGATGGGGATGAGCGCGACGCAGGCCGCGGGCGCGATCACGCGCCAGAGGGTGGGGCAGGCGTATCTGCTCGCATCCACCGACCTGTTCGCGCTGTCGTCGCTGCTCTGCGCGGTGCTGGTGGTCGCGGTGTGGTTCACGCGGCGGCCGGCGACGCCCAGCGGGCCGGTGGCGGCGGATTGATACGTGGTCCGTCGTGCCGGCATGCAGAGCCGTTGGCGATCCGTTCGCGGCTCTGGATCCCGGGACGGCCCGGGATGACGACTAGGCCTCGACCGCGAACAGCGTCACGCCGCGGTATTTCTCCGCGGACGGATTGAAGATCGGCTCCGGATCGAACGGCTTGCCGGCAAAGCCCAATGCCTGCAGCCCGGTCAGCTTGAACGTACCGAGCTTCTTTTCCTTCGGCGGCTGACCGTCGCGTTCCAGCGTCACCGCGTCGAGGAACAGTTCGTCGTGCCGCGTGTACAGAATGTGCGGCGCGAGCTTCACGACCATCCGGTTGTACGTGGCCTCGACGCATTTCTTCAAAGCGATGGCTTCGAGGAGTAGCGTGCTGGCGGGGGATGACGACATGGGACGAGCTCCAGGAACTTGTGCGTTGCAGCATAGCGCATGACGCTCCGTCAAGTTCCGATTGCACTCGACGCCGGCAACGGGCTGCGGCATCGCTTCGCGATGACCGCGGTCCATATGCTTCGCAGCGCAACCGCGCCCGACCACGACAGGGTCGACGCCGCCTTCGCCGGCTACGACCTCGGCGATCGCGCCGCCTATATCCGCTTCCTGCTGGCGCATGCCCGCGCGCTGCCGTCCGCGGAGGATGCGCTGGCGATCCACGACCTGCCGCGCTGGCGGCGCCGGGCACCGATGCTCGCCGCCGACCTGACCGCGCTCGGCGAGATCATGCCCGATCCGCTGCCGTTCGCGTTGCCCGCGGGGCGTGCCGCGGCGCTGGGCGCGCTGTACGTGCTCGAGGGGTCGCGGCTGGGCGGCGTCCTGCTCGCGCGGCGAGTGCCCGCCACGCTGCCGAGCGCGTATCTGGCGGCGAAGCACGAGCGCGGCGAATGGCGCGCCCTGCTGGCGGCGATCGACGCCGATATCGGCGAGGTCGCCGCCGCCGAGGCGGTGGCCGGCGCGCACGCCGCCTTCGCGCTCTACGCCGCCGCCGCCACGGACACGCCCGTCAGCCGATAACCGCCTCGATCGGCACCGTCACGACGGCGCGCAGCCCGGGACGATTGTCCATATGATCGATCGTCCCCGACAGTCCGCCGATCATCGCATCCATCATCCGGCTGCCGAACCCGGTGTTGGTACCCGTCTTGCCGCGCCCCTGGTCCGCCACGATCAGCCGGACCCGGTTGCGGTGCTGCTCCAGCGCGATCGTGATCGGCCCGGGCGCACCGCCATAGGCGTATTTGCTGGCGTTGATGACCAGTTCGGTCAGGATCAAGCCCAGATTGACCGCACGGTCGGTCGGCATCAGCACGGGCGCGAGATCGAGCCGCATCGCCGCGGCCCAGTCCGGCCCCAGCGTCACCTTCATATCGCCCGCCAGACCCTCGATATAGCGGGCCAGACCGCCCGACGGGCCCTGATCTCCGCGGTAGAGCCGGCGGTGGACCAGTGCGACCGCGGCGAGCCGCGCCTGCGCCTCCGCCAACTGGTCTGCGACTTCGCCCGCGCCCGCCGCCTTCGCCTGCAGCCGCAGAAACGCGGCGACCAGTTGCAGGCTGTTCTGGACGCGGTGGTTCACCTCCTTCACCAGCACGTCCTTCTGCGCGATCAGCGCGTCCTTGTCGGCCAGCGTCCGCTGCAATGCGACGTTCAGCGCGCGCAGCCGCTCGGTTCGGTGGATGTCGTGCAGCATCCGGCGCAACCGGTGCGCGCCCTCGCTTTCGGCACGCGACCACGGCCGGGCGCGGCCGCGCACGGTCTGGCTCCAGCTGTCGAACGAGGCGCGCGGCGTCAGCTGCTCGTCGGCCCCGAGCGCGACCGCCTTGTGCGGGTTGCCGGCCCATTCGACCGTCTCGATCAACTCGGCGCGGAACCACAGCAGGACGACGCCGTCATCGACGAGGGGCAGCGCCAGCAACCCGCTGGCGGTGTCGCGATAGGCGGTGGCATCGGGATAGACGGCGGCGAGTTCGTCGGTCGCGATCGGCTCGATGACGCCGCGCGTTCGCGTCCAGCGGGCGATGTCGACGATGTCGGCTTCACTCGGGCAAAGACCATACCGATCGACTCGCGTACCGTCGACGATCGCGAAACCGTCGCCGGCGAACATCTGCCGCAAATCCTCGCTCGACGTCCGCAGCAGCTCGGTCGGATCGCCGCCGGTCCCGAGCATCGCGAGGACCGAATCCTCCGAGATGTGCAGCCGCAGCCGCTCGCGATAGGCTTCCGCTTCCTCCTTAGCGCGGATCTGTCGGGCCAGGCCACCCGCCAGCACCGCCGCGGTCGCGCGGACATCGAGCGGCAGCATCTTCGGCGTGGCGTTGTGGCAGGCGATCATCCCCCACAGCAGATCGTCCTTCACGATCGAGATCGAGGCGGAGGAGGCGACGCCCATATTTTCCAGGTAGCGGACATGGATCGGCGAGACGCTGCGCAGGGCGACGTCGCTCATGTCCAGCGTCTCGAACCCCGCGGGCCGGAGCGGTGCGGGCCGGTAGGCGACGTCCGGGATCGCGCGGGTCCGGTTGCGGATATACAGCGCGCGTGCCTGGACGGGAATGTCGGTCGCGGGGAAGTGATGGTTCAGGAAGCTACCGAGGTCGGGCGCATGATCCTCCGCGACGACGCGCCCGGCGCCTTCGTCCAGAAAGCGATACACCATCACCCGGTCATAGCCGGTGATCGCGCGGAACGCGGTCGCGGCACGTTCGCACAGAGACTGGAGATCGGTCGCACGTTCGAACGACCCTGCCATCTCGTCCAACATCGCGATCACCGCCGCGGCGGACATCGGCTCGGCGGCAGTTGGTTCCAGCTCGACCGCGACATGATCGCCGACCCGGTGCGCGGCGACCGAGAACAGCCGGTGCGTGCCGCGGACATGGTCGCCCACGATCGTCGCCGCCCCGGGATCGATCGACTGCCCGATCAGGGTCGCCAGCGGTCGGCCGAGCCAGTCGGACGCCAGCTGCCCCTCGATATCGCCGGCACCCACCACCACGGTCATCGTCGCCGCGTCCGCGACCAGCAGCAGACCGTGCGGCTGGATCGCGCCGGGGATGTGGATCAGCTCACGGTCGCAGGCCGTCAATTCCAACGGCTTGGCACCGATATCCGTATCACTCATCAAAAAGATACTCGAACGTTTACGCGTCGCGTCGACCATGACGGCGCTGCAACGACATGGCAATCACTGCAGACTTTACATAGATCAAGGTGGGAACGACCCATCCTCCGGGCGGTTATCGGAACTGTATTTGGGAGAACCGACATGACCGACACCCCGATCCGCTACCGCCCCGATGTGGAAACGATCGCCTCCGACGAGGACGAGACGATTGCCGGGCTGAAGAGCGCGTTCGGCACGATCCTCGACACGACGTCGAAGGATTATGGTCACGCCGTCCGGTCCGTTCATGCCAAATCGCACGGCATCGCGCGCGGCACGCTGACCGTGGCTGCCGACCTCCCCCCCGAATTGGCACAAGGGGTGTTCGCGGCGCCGGGCGAGCATGAGGCGATCCTGCGCATCTCCACCAACCCCGGCGACATCCTGGACGACGACATCGCCTTGCCCCGGGGCCTGGCGCTCAAGATCCTGGGCGCGGATGGGCCGCGGCTGCCCGGATCGGACGGGGAGACGACGCAGGATTTCGTCATGGTCAACGCGCCCGTCTTCGCTGCGCCGACACCCAAGGCGTTCCTCGGCAATCTGAAACTGTTCGCGAAGACGACCGACCGGGTCGAGGGCTTGAAGAAGGCCGTGTCCAAGGTCGCCGGCGTGGCGGAGCGGGCGCTCGAGGCGGTGGGCGGACAATCGTCGACGCTGATAGGGTTCGGCGGGGCCAAGCAGGTCCATCCGCTTGGCGAAACCTATTACACGCAGACGCCGTACCGCTTCGGCGATCATATCGCCAAGGTCGCTCTGTTCCCGGTATCGCCGGGGCTGACGTCGCTGACCGGCACGATCGTCGACATCGACGGGCCCGATGCGATCCGCGCGGCGGTGAAGCGCGACCTGATCGAGCAGGGCGGGACGTGGGAACTGCGCGTGCAGTTGAATACGGACCTGGAGAAGATGCCCATCGAGGACCCGACGGTGCAGTGGGACGAGAAGGCGAGCCCCTTCGTCACCGTCGCGACTTTGACCGTGGCTCCGCAGCTCGCATGGGACACCGGGGTGACCGAGCATGTCGACGACGCGCTGTCCTTCAGCCCGTGGCACGGTCTCGCGGCGCACCAGCCGCTGGGCGGGGTGAACCGGGTGCGGCGCGACACCTACGACTTCTCGGCCGATTTCCGGGGCAAGTTCAACGGTTGTCCGATGCACGAGCCGCGGGTGCTGGCGGACCTTCCTTGATTCGACTGTTCCACGTCAGCGACGTGCACTTCGGCGCGGAGGACCCGGCGGCCATCGCCTGGTTCTCCGCGCTGGTAGCGGCAGAGCGACCCGATGCGGTCGTGATGACGGGCGACCTGACGATGCGCGCGACGAAGCGCGAGTTCCAGGCGGGCGGTGACTGGCTGGCGTCGCTCGGCGTGCCGGTGACGCTGGAGGTCGGCAATCACGACATCCCCTATTATTGGGACCCCTTCCGTCGGCTATTGGCGCCTTATCAGCGCTATGCCGCAGTCGAGCGGATGATCGAACGGCCGCTGGACTTGGCCGGCGTGACGATCGTCCCGCTGAAGACGACGGCGCGCGCGCAGTGGCGCTGGAACTGGTCGAAGGGGCGGGTGAGCCGGACGTCGCTGAACGCCGCGCTGGCGATGATCGCGGCCGCGCCGGCGGGCAACCTGATCTTCGTCGCGGCGCATCACCCGCTGATCGAGGGCGGCACGACGGGCACCGCGCGGACGCACCGGGGCGACATCGCGATGACCGCACTGGCGGATGCGGGTGCGGATGCTGTGCTGTCGGGGCATGTCCACGACCCGTTCGACGTGCCCGTGGAGCGCGACGGCCGGGTCGTGCGGATGATCGGGGCAGGGACCCTGTCCAAGCGCACCCGCAAGACCCCGCCTGCGTTCAACGAGATCCGGATCGAGGGCGGACGGTTCGAGACGGTTTCGCGGACGATGTCGGACGCGCCGAAGCGGGTGATCGGATCACCTTCCTCGTCACCCCGGGCTTGACCCGGGGTCCCGCTTCTTCGGCGGTCGAACAGAAGCGGGGCCCCGGCTCAAGGCCGGGGTGACGGTTAGGCGGCTCCTACCCCACATCCTTCGCCCCCGCGCCGAACGACTTCGTCAAACCGGCGAAGAATCCCCGCCGCGGCCCGAATTGCGGGGCACCGACGCCGATCCCCGAACCGTCGCGGATCTCGTACACATGGTCGCCGACATTGATCACGTCGAACCGCACCGTCAGCCCAGGCTTCGCGAAGCGGTGGCTCGCGGTCAGATTGAACTGCGCATAGCCGTCCAGCTTCGCGCCGTTCGGCACGGCCCCGTCCGCGCGCAGCCCGGACCCGTAGATCATGCTCCCGCCGAGCTTCGTATCCGCCAGTACGCCGTGTTTGAAGGCATACGAAGCGCCTGCCGAACCGGTGAAGGTCTGGTCGTGATCCAGGTAGATATAGTGGTTCGCGATATAGGCGAGATCGCCGGGATCGAAGCTGAACTCGCTCGACACGATGTCGCTGCCCTTCGCCTTCGCCGCCGCGAAGTTGGCGTAGAGCATCCAGCCGCCGCGGGTGTAGCTGGCATTCGCCTCGACTCCGCCGATCCGGCCCTTGGCGTAATTGAACGGCGTCAGGATGATCGGCGCGCCGAACTGGCCTTCATCGATCAGGTTCACCGACTGCCGATAATATGCGTCGACGCCGTAGGTGAAATATCGGCTCAGCTTGTACTGGAAGCCGACATCGTAATAATTCTGGCGCTCCGCGAACGGCGTGGTGTTGACCAGCGAATTGGCTTGCGCGCTGGTTCCCTGGAACTGGGTGATGCTGCTGTTGCCGACCAGCTCGAATGGCGGCGGCACGAAATAGCGGGCATAGCCGGCATGCGCGGTCAGCTTCTCGTCCGGCTGCCACACCAGATTGGCGCGCGGGCTGAACTGCTTCTCGTCGCGATACCCGTCGAACAGGTCGAAGCGCCCGCCGTAGTTCAGCGTCAGCGTGGGTGCGAGCACCCATTCGTCCTGCAGATAGACGCTGTACGTCATCGCGGTCTTGCCGCTGTCATCCGCGATCACGATCGGCTGGCCCGTCTGCGCGCCGGTGACGTCGACCGGGAAGACGCTGGTCGCGGTCGTGCTGACGCTGCGATCGCGCGTCACCAGGAACCCGCCCCGCAGCGTGTGCGCCGCGCCGAGATGGTAGACCGCGTCGACCTGCGCGCCGATCGTGAAATCCTGCTTGTAGGCGGATTGCGCCTGGCCGTTGAACAACAGCTCGCCGAGCACGTCCGGCCGATACCGTAGCGACGAATAGCGGGCGAACAGCGATCCCTGGATCGTCAGCGGCTCCGCATCGTGCAGCAGCGATACCTGGCCGAACCCGGTCTGTTCGATCTGCCGCTCGTTCAGATCGTCGCTCAGATAATCGGTCACGCCGCCGACCGTATAGCCGGCCGTCGGGTGCTGCCCGCCGGGGTTGGGGATCTGGAACGACTGGTTCGAATAGCCGCCGACGACCGAAACCCGGTTCGCCTC
>CAXTVB010000054.1:0-7674 GCA_964247555.1 uncultured Sphingomonas sp.
GTGGCTGCCCCGCGGGAAATCGGTACGGCCGACCGAGCCCTGGAACAGCACGTCGCCGACCAATGCCAGTTTCGAAGGCACGTGGTGGAAGACGATATGCCCCGGGGTATGCCCCGGCGTCTCGTACACGTCGAGCATCAGGTTGCCGATCGTGACAGTGTCGCCCTCCACCAGCCAGCGATCGGGCAGGAACGGCACGCCGCGGATGCCGTATTTGGCGCCGTCCTCCGCCAGCGTATCGAGCAGCCAGCGGTCTTCCTCGTGCGGCCCCTCGATCGCGACGCCGAGCAGGCCTGCCAGCGGCTTCGCCTCGCCGGCATGATCGATATGGCCGTGCGTCAGCAGGATCTTCTCCACCGTCACGCCTTGCGCCGCGACGGCTGCGCGGATCCGGTCGAGATCGCCACCGGGATCGATCACCGCCGCCTTCATCGTCGCGGTGCACCACACGACCGAACAGTTCTGCTGAAGCGGGGTCACCGGCACGATGACGGCGCGAAGTGGCGGTTGGGAGCGTGTGGCCATCGCCGTCCGATAGGGCGCACGACCGGGCGGAGCAATTCCCCTCTCGTCGCGAGGCTCTGGATCGGGCTAAGCTGACGCTCGTGACCCTCCCCGATCCCCGCACCGCCTGGTATGTCGTCGAATGGATCGTCCGCATCGGTGCGTTGGCGGTCGTACCGTTGCGGCGCAGCCCGGCCGCGACCGCAAGCTGGCTGCTACTGATCTTCTTCCTGCCGGTGCCCGGGCTCGCCCTGTTCCTGATGATCGGCCATCCGCACTTCCCGGCGTGGCGGCAGAAGAAGTCGAAGGCGCTCCACCCCTATTTCGCCGATATCGCCGCGCGGATCGAGGCGGAGGCGCCGCCGGGCGAATGCGGCGAGATCGCGGGCTTCGCGCACCGGCTGGGCCGGCTGCCCGCATCCGGCGGCAATGCGGTCGAGTTGATCGATCATTATGACGATGTCGTCGACCGGCTGGTCGGCGATATCGATGCCGCGGCAGTGCGGATCGATATCCTGGTCTACATCTTCGCTGACGACGTGGTCGGGCGACGGATCGCCGCGGCGCTCGGCCGGGCGAGGACCCGCGGCGTGGCGGTGCGCGTCATGTTCGATCCGGTCGGGTCGCACCATTGGCGTCGCGGCACGCTGAAGCTGCTGCGCGGCGTCGGCGTCGAGGCGCAGGAGGCGCTACCCGTCCGCTGGTTCTGGCGGCGGACGCGCAGCGACATGCGCAACCACCGCAAGCTGTTCGTCATCGACGGCCGCATCGGCTACGCCGGATCGCAGAATCTTGTCGCGAAGGATTTCCGCCCCGGCGTCGTCAACCGCGAACTGGTGGCCCGCGTCACCGGCCCCGCCGTCGCGTCGCTGATGGCGGTCGTCGCCGGCGACTGGAGCCTCGAGACCGAGCAGGAGCCCGACGACGTCACCATCCCCGATGCCGTCGGTCATGCCCGCGTCCAACTGCTGCCGAGCGGTGCGGACTATCCGCTGGAGGGGTTCGAGACGCTCCTCGTCTGGCAGCTGCACCGGGCGTGCGACCGGGTGGTGCTGGTCACCCCTTATTTCATCCCCGACGAGGCGGTGCTGGCGGCGATGCGGAGCGCGGCGGCGCGTGGGGTCGCGGTCGACCTGATCGTATCCGCGGTGATCGATCAGCATGTCGTCCACCTGGCGCAATGTTCCTACTACGACGCGTTGCTCAGCGCTGGCGTCCGCATCCACCTGTTCCGCGATTTCCTGCTTCACGCCAAGAATGTGTGCGTCGATTCGCGGCTGGGGATCGTGGGATCGAGCAATGTCGACCTGCGATCGTTCCAGCTGAACGAGGAGGCCAGCCTGTTGCTCTACGACGGCGATACCATCGGCGTGCTGGAGCGGATCCAGGAAGGATATCTGGACGGCAGCGACTGTGTCGACCTGATGACCTGGCGAGCCCGTCCGAAGGTCCGGCGGCTGATCGAGAACATCGCCCGGATCATGAGCCCGCTACTCTGATCCCGCCCGTCCGGTTCAGCGCTGCGTATGCACGATCCCGGCGACCCGCTGTGCGAAGCCGCGCGTCGCATCCGTCGGCTGCATCGCGAACAGACCGATCGTGCCGAGCACGAACCCGCCCGCGAACGGCCAGAAGAAATCAGACTTGACGATGCTCCGCATGTTCCACTTTCGAAAACCGCTGTTGTCCCAGCTACGCGCCGGGCCATCGAACGGATGCGCCCGTTCCACAATGCCCTAATGGGAAACGGACCATTAACGTTGGCTTACGCTTGTCGCCTAACGCCGCGTTACTGCGATCAACCGAGTGCCGCGCAGGCCGCCTGGATGCGCCGCCCCGCCTCCGCCAGCAGGTCGTCGGACGTCGCATAGCTGATCCGCATCGCCGGGCTGAGCCCGAATGCGGACCCCTGGACCGCCGCCACCTTCGCATCGTCGAGCAGATAGCCGACGAACGCGTCGTCGCTGTCGATGAACTTGCCCGCGGGGGTCGTCTTCCCGATCAGCCCGGTGAGCGACGGATAGACGTAGAACGCGCCTTCCGGAGTCGGGCAGTGCATCCCCGGGATGGCGTTCAGCATGCCCACGATCAGGTCGCGCCGGGTCCGGAACGCCGCGTTGCGCTCCGCCAGGAACGACTGGTCGCCGTTCAGCGCGGCGACGGCCGCGGCCTGGGCGATCGAGCAGGGGTTGGACGTGGACTGCGATTGCAGCTTCGCCATCGCCGAGATCAGCCAGGCCGGTCCGCCGGCATAGCCGATCCGCCAGCCCGTCATCGCATAGGCCTTCGAACAGCCGTTCACCGTCAACGTGCGCTCGTAGAGCTGCGGGCAGGCATCCGCCATCGTCGCGAACTGGAACCCGTCATAGACGATGTGTTCGTACATATCGTCGGCGAACACCCAGACATGCGGATGCCGATCCAGCACCGCGCCCAGCGCCTTCAGCTCGCCCTCGGTATAGGCCGCGCCGGTCGGGTTGGACGGCGAGTTGATGATGACCCATTTGGTGCGCGGCGTGATCGCGGCGTCCAGCGCCTCGGGCGACAGCTTGTACCCGACCTCGGGACCGCAGGGAACGATGACGGGCACGCCGCCCGCGAACTGGACGACGTCCGGATAGCTGACCCAATAAGGCGCGGGGATCACGACCTCGTCGCCCGCATCGACGGTCGCGACCATCGCATTGAACAACGTATGCTTGCCGCCGACGTTCACGCTGACCTGGTTCATGCCGTAGACCAGGTAGTTGTCGCGCGCGAACTTCTCGACGATCGCGGACTTCAATTCGGGCGTTCCGTCGACATTGGTATATTTCGTCTTGCCGTCGCGGATCGCCTTGATCGCGGCCTCTTTCACGAAGTCCGGCGTATCGAAATCGGGCTCGCCCGCGCCCAGCCCGATCACGTCGACCCCGGCGCGCTTCAACTCGGCGACCCGCGTGGTGATCGCGAGGGTCGGCGAAGGACTGATCCGGTCGAGCGCAGCGGAGGGGTGCATGGCGGGCCTTTGCAGGAGGGACGGGCGGGCTATGGCGCGGTATATCCTATAGCGCAACCGCGAGCGCGGCGGGGATCAGCCCGCGCACCGCATTGCCGACGAACACGCGCCCGGGGATCAGATCGGCGCGCGTCAACCGCCCCTCGACCGCACGCGCCTCGGCCACCAGTTCGGCGCGCAACACGCCGGGCAACAGGCCTTCGGCAAGCGGCGGGGTGACCAGCACCCCGTCGCCCCGCTCGACGAAGAGCGAGGTGATGCTGCCTTCCGTCAGATACCCGTCGGGGCGTTCGAACAGCACTTCATCGGCCGCCGCCCCGATCCTGGCATCGTCGTAGAAGGCGCGGTCGCTGGTCTTATGCCGTAGCCGGAAATCCCCCGCCGCGACGGGCAACGGCACGACGGCAACCGTCATCGCCGCCACGGGATCGGGGACAGCACCCACCTGGATCGCGATCGCCCCCGACCGCGCCAGCAGCAGTCGGATCCGCCGCGGCGTGCGAAGCCGGAAGGTCGCCGCCTGCAATTCGTTGCGCGCCGCATGCCGATCGAACGCGAAGCCGAGCGTCGCCGCGCTCGCACTCAGCCGGGCGAGGTGCAGGTCCAGTCGCTGCAACCCGGCCAGCGGATCGAACGCCATCGTCTCGATCAGGTCGAAGCCGCGCCTATCGCCCGCGGTCAGGAACGCGCCTTTCGCCAGGCATTCGTCCCATTCGTCCGCCGCTACCGAATCGGCGACGATCCCCGACCCGAGCCCGATCGTCGCCGCGCCGTGCCGCATCGTCAGCGTCCGGATCGCGACGTTGAACATCGCATCGCCTGTCGTGGAAGGGCCGCCGGCATCGATCCGCCCGACCGCGCCGCAATAGACGCCGCGCGCGCGCTGCTCGACCTCCGCGACGATCGCCATCGCGCGGCTTTTCGGCGCGCCGGTGATCGACCCGCAGGGGAACAGCGCGGCGACGACGTCGACCGCATCGTGGCCGGGGGCCAGCGTCGCGGTGACGGTCGACGTCATCTGGTGCACGGTCGGATAGCGCTCGACCGCGAACAGTTCGGGTACCGCGACGCTCCCTGCCACCGCGACGCGCGACAGGTCGTTGCGCATCAGGTCGACGATCATGAGGTTTTCCGCGCGCTGCTTCGGGTCCGCCGCCAGCGCCGCCGCCGCGGCCGCATCGGCGCGGGCGTCGGGCAACCGCGCCGCGGTGCCCTTCATCGGGCGACAGGTGAGCCGGTCGCCCTCCATCGCAAAAAACAGCTCCGGCGACAGCGACAGGATCGCACGGTCGCCCGTGTCGATCAGCGCGCCATAGCCCGCGCCCGACGCAGCACGCAGCCGGGCGAACACCGCCGCCGGATCGCCCGCTACCGGCACGGTCGCGGCGAAGGTCAGGTTCGCCTGGTAGATGTCGCCCGCCGCGATCAGGTCGAGGATGTGGGCGATCTGGGTGTCGTACGTTGGCCGGTCGATCGCGGGGCGCGGTGCGCCGATCCAGGCGCCGGCGGGATCGGGGAGAAGTGCAGCGACGTCGTCGATCGTCTCGTAGCGCTCGAACAGACCGAACCAGAGGAGGGGCTCGTCGTGTTCCTGCGAACGCAGGAACCCAGGGTCGCGGGCGGCGTCCTCGGAACCCTGGGCTCCTGCGTTCGCAGGAGAACGGGCGGGCACGAAGGCAGCGCCCGCTTCGTAGGCCAGATGGCCCGCCGCATGCAGCCCCCCCGCCGTCGCGGCACGGATGCGATCGAGCGCAGCGGCCACATCCTCGACCCGGTCCGCCGTCACGATCGCCACCGGCCGCCGATACAACCGCGCCGCCGCGCCGCCGGGCCGCGCGTCGTCGAGCAGGACGTACGGCGCGTCGCCCAGCGTCGCCGGCCCCCCGCTCACCGCTCGCGGGTCGCCGCGAAGCGGACCTTGGCATAGCGATCGGCGATATAGCCGATCTCCCACGCGCTCTTCGCCAGGAACACCGGGTTGCCGTCACGGTCCTTCGCCATCGCGGAGCGATTGATGTCGGTGAACGCCTTCAGGTCCGCCGGATCGGCCGCCGAAACCCAGCGCGCTGTGTCGAACGGCGCGGGCTCAAGCCCGGCGGCGACCTTGTATTCGGCGTCGAGGCGGCTGAGCAGCACCTCCAGCTGCAATTGCCCGACCACGCCGATGATCCAGTTCGACCCGATCTCGGGATAGAAGACCTGCGTGACCCCCTCCTCCGCCATGTCATCCAGCGCCTTGCGCAACTGTTTCGTCTTGGTCGGATCCTTCAGGATCACGCGGCGCAGGATCTCTGGCGCGAAATTGGGCAGGCCGGTGAAGCGCACGTCCGCGCGTTCGCTCAGCGTATCGCCCACCCGAAGCGTGCCGTGGTTCGGAATGCCGATGATGTCGCCGGGAAACGCCTCGTCCGCCAGCTCGCGGTTCTGCGCGAAGAACAGGATCGGCGAATGCACCGCCATCGGCTTGCCGGTACCCGATGGCGTGAGCTTCATCCCGCGCCGGAAGGTCCCCGAACACAGCCGCATGAACGCGATCCGGTCGCGGTGATTGGGGTCCATGTTCGCCTGGACCTTGAAGACGAAGCCGGTGACCTCCTTCTCGTCCGGGGAAACGGGCGCGGGCTCGGCGGGCTGCGCGCGCGGTGGCGGAGCATAGTCGGCGAGCGCACCGATGAGTTCGGCGACGCCGAAATCCTTCAGCGCGGAGCCGAAATAGACCGGCGTCAGATCGCCGTTCCGATAGGCCTCGACGTCGAACGCGGGGTAGCCGATCTGCGCCAGCTCGACCTCCTCGGCGAAGCGTTCGGGCAGCACGACATTGGTATCGATCTTCCCGTGGAAGCCGCGGCTGTCGCCCTCGGGCCGGCTGACGCCGCCGGTGACGAGATCGAGCACGCCCTCGAACTCGCCGCCCATCCCGATCGGCCAGCTCATCGGGCATACGTCGAGCGCGAGCATGTCGGCGATCTCGTCGAGCAGTTCGAACACCGGCCGCCCCTCGCGATCGACCTTGTTCACGAAGGTGATGATCGGCACGCTGCGCAGGCGGCAGACCTCGAACAATTTGCGCGTCTGCGGCTCGATCCCCTTCGCCGCGTCGATCACCATCACCGCGCTGTCGACCGCGGTCAGCGTGCGGTAGGTGTCCTCGCTGAAATCCTCGTGCCCCGGGGTGTCGAGCAGGTTGAAGGTAATCCCTTCGCGCTCGAACGTCATCACCGACGAGGTGACCGAGATGCCGCGCTGCTGTTCGATCTTCATCCAGTCGGACCGCGCACGCCGGTTCTGGCCACGCGCCTTCACCTCGCCCGCCAGATGGATCGCGCCGCCGAAATACAGCAGCTTTTCGGTCAGCGTCGTCTTGCCCGCATCGGGGTGGGAGATGATCGCGAAGGTGCGGCGGGGGGAGCTCATCGGGTCGGTCGATTCGGGCTGATCGGGGTCGGAAGTGGACGAACCACACGGCACGTCAGCGCCGGAATCACCCCCGCGCAAATTTTTTGGCTGGCCGGGATGGAGAAGGCGCGCGACGTCATGGCTGCGCCTTGGCAGAGATTGCGCGTGTAGGACAGATGTCAGGGTCTCAGTGCGATGCTCATGCGGATCGCCGTCGTGCCGTTCGCCGGCACCGCGAACACGCCGGGCTTGTCGCGGAACGCGCCGGTATAGCCTTCGGGATCGGCGATGCCGTGCCAAGGTTCGATGCAGACGAAATGCGCGCCCGGCTTGGTCCAGATGCCGAGCCGCGGCGTGTCGGGGAATGCGACGTGGAGCGAAGGACCCTGCGCCGCGCCGTAGGTCACCGCCTGCGACCGGACGGGATCCCAGACCAGCGCGTCGTCGACGAACAGGTCGTCGCGCAGATGGAGGACGCGGCCGTCGAGCGGGCTGGCGCGCTCATCCGCAGCGATCAGCCCGTCGGGGGCGATCTTGCGGAGCGTGCCCGGCTCGTCCGCGGCGAAGGTGACACGGTGGTCGGCGCGCGGCGCGCCATAGGGCAGCGGCCAGGCGAAGGCGGGGTGGAAGCCGAATTGCGCGGGCATCGGCGCGTCGCCGCGGTTGATGACGCGCGCCTCGATCGACAGCGTCGCGCCGTCGATCCGGAACGCGATCTCCAGCACGAAATCGAAAGGGTAGCTCTTGCGGGTCTCGTCGGAGGCGGACAGCCGGAA
>CAXTVB010000054.1:7684-12745 GCA_964247555.1 uncultured Sphingomonas sp.
GGAACGTCGCGTGGGTTTCGCCCCGGTCGACGATCTCGAACGTCGAATGGCGCGCGAAGCCGTGCTTGGCCATCGGGTATTCGGTGCCATCCAGCCGGATGACGCTGCCGTTGGTGACGCCGATGACCGGGAACAGGATCGGCGCATGGCCGGTCCAGTATCGGGGATCGGCGTCGGTCATCAGCGCGCGGCCGTCGGCATCCGACAGATGGGTGAGTTCGGCGCCATAGGGGTTGATGGCGGCGGTGAGGTGGTCGCTGGTGATCGTGATCAGATCGGTCATGTATACCTCATTTACGAATACCTGCCCTCACCCTTCGCCGCCTTCGGCGTCTCTCCCTCTCCCGCTGGGAGAGGGAAGGGGCCCGCCGCCGCAGGCGGTGGGAAGGGTGAGGACAGGACGCTAACCCCGAAGCGTCGCCCCGAGTTTCACTGCCGCCGCGACGACCTTGTCCGCCACCGCCTTCAGTTCCTCGTCGGTGAAGCTCTTCGCGCCCGGTTGCAGGACGATCTCGACGCCCATCGACGTCTCGATGCCGTTGTCGGTCGGGCGCGCGAACAGGTCGAACACGCGCGCGCCGACGATCGTGGCCTTGTCCGCCCCGCGCACCGCCCGCACCAGCGCATCCGCCGCCAGCCCGTCTGGCACCACGAACGCGAAATCGCGGCGGACGGCTTGGAGCGCGGGCGGCGTATAGGCGGACCGCGCGAAGCCGGTGTCGCGCCTGGCCGGCAGCGCGTCGAGATACAGCTCCACCGCGGCGACGGGACCGTCGAGGTCGAACGCCTTCGCGACCGACGGATGCACGATCCCGAAAGCCGCCAGCACCGTCTTCGGCCCGAGCCGGAGCGTACCGGAGCGACCGGGATGCCAGGCGTCACCGGCCTCGCCCATGACTTGCAGGTTGTCGATCGGCGCGCCCGCCGCGGTGAGCAGGGCGACCGCCTCCGCCTTGGCGTCGTACGCATCGAACGGCGCGGCCTTTCCGCCGCGCCAGCCGCGGGGCCGCTTGTCCCCCGCCAGCACGAGGCCGAGCGTCGGACGTTCCCCGTCGGCCAGGTAGCGGCGGCCGATCTCGAACAGCCTTACGCTGGTTGCCCCCCGCTTCACGTTGCGCGCGGTCGCGGACAACAGGCCGGGCAGCAGCGACGGCCGCATGACCTTCAGGTCCTCGCTGATCGGATTGGCGAGCGTCCACGCACCGCCGCCGAACGGTGCGGCCTCCGCTTCGGACAGGAAGCTCCACGTCACCGCCTCGTCCGCGCCGCGCGCCGCCGCGGCGCGCCGGACGCGGCGTTCGCGCTTCTGCTCGGGGGTCGCGGTCGGCTTCGCGACGCCGGGCAGGCGCGGCAGCGGCACGGGCGCGATCTTGTCGATCCCCTCGATCCGGATGACTTCCTCGACCAGGTCGGCGGGGCCGTCCACGTCGCGCCGCCAGCTGGGCACGCGCACCGGCCACCGGCCCTCGATCGTCGCGAACAGCGCATCGCTGAACGCATCGGCATCGTGGATCGCACCGATCGAGAAGCCGAGCGACAACAGGATCCGCGCCTGCCGCTCGGGGGCGACCGAAAGCCCACCGAGATCGCGGCAGAGATGCGGGTCATAGTGGACGACGCGCTCGGCGAGCGGCGGGGTGCCGCTGCGCGTGACCGCGCTCGGCGTACCGCCGGCATGGTCGATCACCAGCTTCGTCGCGATGGCGAGCGCGTCGTCCAGGAACGCCGGATCGACCCCGCGTTCGAACCGGCTGCGCGCGTCGCTGGTCAGCGTCAGCGCCTGGCCGGTGCGCGCGATGTGATCGGGATCGAAATAGGCGCATTCGATCAGCACGTCGGTCGTCGCCGCCGACACCCCCGACTGTTCGCCGCCCATGATTCCGCCGATGTCGTGTACGCCCGCATCGTCGGCGATGACCGTCATCGCGTCGGTCAGCGTGTAGGTGCGACCGTTGAGCGCCGCGACCTGTTCCCCCGCGACCGCCTTGCGCGCGACGAGCGCGCCCGAAAGCTTGGCGCGATCGTAGACGTGCAGCGGGCGGCCGAGGTCGAACATCACGAAATTGGTGATGTCGACCAGCAGCGAAATGGGCTTCTGCCCGATCGCGCGCAGCCGCCGGGTCATCCATTCGGGCGCGTCGCCGTTGGTCACGCCGCGGACCGCTTGCGCGTAGAAAGCGGGGCAACCTTCGACGTCGTCGGTGCGAACGTCGGGGCCCGCGCCCTCGCCCGCGATCGGCGCAACCGGCCAGCGATAGGCGGTGGCGAGCGGGACGAGCGTGCCTAGCCCCGCCGCCGCCAGGTCGCGCGCGATCCCGCGCACGCCCATGCAGTCCTGCCGGTTGGGCGTTATGCTGACGTCGATCACCGGATCGGTCAGCCCGGCATGGTCGTCGCCCAGTTCCAGTTCGCGCGTCGAACACATCATGCCGTTCGATTCGACGCCGCGGATGCTCGCGACCTTCAGCGTCACGTCGAGCCCGGGGACATAGGCCCCCGGCGCACCGAACACGCCGACCAGCCCTGCGCGCGCGTTGGGCGCGCCGCACACGACCTGGAGTGGGCCATCACCGGCGTCGACGCTCAGCACCTGCAGCTTGTCCGCCTGCGGATGGCGCTCGGCGCTCAGCACCTTCGCGACCTTGAACGCCGCAAGCTTCTTGCCGGGATTCTCGACGCCTTCGACCTCGAGGCCGATACGGGTCAGCGCATCCACGACATCGTCCAGCGACGCGTCGGTGTCGAGATGCTCTTTCAGCCAGGAAAGCGTGAACTTCATGCGCCGACTCCCCCCGACAGCGTGGGCACGTCGAGTGCGGAAAAGCCGTAATGCTTCAGCCAGCGGATATCGCCGTCGAAGAACGCGCGCAGGTCGTCCATCCCGTATTTCAGCATCGCCAACCGATCGATCCCGCAACCGAAGGCGAAGCCCTGCCATTCGTCCGGATCGAGCCCGCACGCCGCGATCACCTTGCGGTGGACCATGCCGCTGCCCAGAATTTCCAGCCAGCCGTCGGGCTCCGCCCCGCCGACGACGCGCTTGCCCTTCACCAGAGTATAGCCGACGTCGATCTCGACCGAAGGCTCGGTGAAGGGGAAATAGCTCGGGCGCTGGCGCAGCACGATGTCGTCGCGCTCGAAGAACGCGCGGACGAACGTCTCCAGCGTCCATTTGAGATGGCCGAGCGTGATGCCCTTGTCGATCACCAGCCCCTCGACCTGATGGAACATCGGCGTGTGCGTGGCGTCGCTGTCGCTGCGATAGGTGCGGCCCGGCGCGATGATGCGGATCGGGGGTTTCTGGCCGATCATGGTGCGGATCTGGACCGGGCTGGTGTGGGTGCGCAGCAGCGAGAAGGTCCCCTGCTCGTCGAAGGTGCCCGCCTGCTTCGCCGCGATGCCTTCCTGGAGATAGAAGGTGTCGTGCATCGCGCGCGCCGGATGCGTGTCCGGAATGTTGAGCGCACTGAAATTATGCCAGTCGGTTTCGATCTCCGGCCCCGTCGCGACTGCGAAGCCCAGGTCGGCGAAGATCTCCGCCAGTTCGTCCATGACCTGGCTGACCGGGTGGATCGTCCCCGCCGGCGCAACCTCCGCGGGCAAGGTCATGTCGAGCGTCTCGCGCGCCAGCTGCGCGTCGAGCGCGGCGCGTTCCAGCACCGCCTTTCGCGCGGCGATCGCGCCCGTCACCGCCTCGCGCAGGCCGTGGATCGCGGGGCCCTGGACCTGGCGTTCCTCGGGCGACAGGCCGCCCATCGTTTTCAGCAGCTGCGTCACGCGGCCCTGCTTGCCCAGCGCCTCGACGCGCACCGCCTCCAGCGCGTCGAGCCCGGCAGCGGCGTCGATCGCGGTCAGCAGATGTTCGCGCAGGGTATCGGTATCGGTCATCGCTTCAATTTCCTGCCGGCGCCGATGCGCCAAGATCATGGGACCATTTGAGGATCGCGCCGTCGTCCGGATCGAACCGCGTGCCTGCACGGACGAAGCCGTTCTTCTCCAGCACGCGCCGCGAGCCCGGATTGTCCGGCGCGGTCTCCGCGGTCAAGCCGGCAAGCCCCTGCGCACGGGCGATGTCGAGAACGTAACCGACCGCGGCAGTGCCGTGCCCATGCCCCTCGCGCGACGAGGCGACGCCGTAGCCGACCTCGAACCGGTGTCGCCCCGCAGGCTTGGTCGCGGAGATCATGCCGACGATTTCGTCCCCTTGCGCGATCATCCACGCCAGGTCGCGGCTGGTGAATTCGGAGGCTTCGGCGGCGGTGTCTCGGACCAGTTGCGTCACCCACGGCTCGCCGATCCCGCCCTCAGCGATCGTCAGCCCCTCGCGCCCCGCCTGCTCGCCCAGCAGCCAGCCGAAGTCGGCGTCGGTCATGGTGAGGAGGTAGGTCATGGGTGGGTTCTCGGATCGATCCACATCACCGTCATGCCGGGCTCGTCCCGGCATCCAGAGTTGCGAGCGACGTCTTTGCGGCTCTGGATCCCGGGACAAGCCCGGGATGACGGCGTGGAAGACGCAGACCGTCTCGACCGACTGTCGCAGGGTCTAGATGGCATGCACTCAAAAAGCAAAAGGGGCGCGAGCGGCCTCAAACCACCCGCGCCCCTCGTACCGGTCGCTACAGGCGCGTTTTACGCGGCCTGGGGCAGTGCCGCCTTCGCCTGCGCGATGATGGCGCTGAACGCGGCCTCTTCGTGCATCGCGATGTCGGCGAGGACCTTCCGGTCGAGTTCGATGCCCGCCAGCTTCAGGCCGTGCATGAACTGCGAATAGGTCAGCCCCTCGGCGCGGACACCGGCGTTGATGCGCTGGATCCACAGACCGCGGAACGTCCGCTTCTTCACCTTGCGATCGCGATACGCATACTGGCCGGCCTTTTCGACGGCCTGGCGCGCGATGCGGATCGTGTTCTTGCGACGGCCGTAGAAGCCCTTCGCCTGTTCGAGGATGTTCTTGTGCTTGGCGCGGGTGGTTACACCCCGTTTGACGCGTGCCATATTCTATTCCTTTCCGCTCAGCTCAGACCGTAGGGGGCCCAGGCCTTCACCGCCGCGGTGTCGGCC
>CAXTVB010000055.1:0-12607 GCA_964247555.1 uncultured Sphingomonas sp.
TTCGAGCGTGTCGAAGCGGCTGAACGCGTCCTGCGTCTTTGGACCCGCGTACATTTCCCGCAGCTTCACACGGTTGTTCGCGCTTTCCAGTCGGGTCTGCACGTTGGTCTGCTTGGCACGCGCCTCGCGCAGTTTCGTCTGCAGCTTGGCGATGTCCTCCTCCGACGCGCGCAGCGCATCGTCGAGCACGCCGACCTCGGCCTTTAGCTGGTCCGCCATGTCGGTCGCCTTCTGGCGTTCGACGAGCGCGGCCTTGGCCAGATCCTCGCGGTCCTTCGACAGCGCAAGTTCGGCCTTTTCGGTCCAGTTCGCCTGGAGCGCGTCGAGCTTGCCGATATGGCGGCGCATCTCCTTCGGGTCGGCAATCGTGCGCGCTGCGGAGGCGCGGACCTCGACCAGGGTTTCCTCCATTTCGAGGATGATCATCCGGATCATCTTCGCCGGATCTTCCGCCTTCTCCAGCAGATCGGCGAAATTGGCGGCGACGATGTCGCGGGTGCGGGAAAAGATACCCATCGATTGCTCCTGTTAGGCTACGCGCATTGCCGGAGAATACACCCTCCGGCGGTTGGGGTCACGCGGTGGCGTGGATCGCGGCGGGGGTTGCCGTCACCGCATTCGCTGGGCCCACGGCGCCGATCACGGCGGCCGAGCTGAAGACGATGGTGAAGGCGATGGCGGCGAAGGTGCGGCCGAAATCGAACTTGGTCATGGGAGCGTCCTTTGGTTGGTCGAGGCCGCCAGGCGGCGGGATATCAGGTGCTCTGCATCTCGCGTGCCAATTTTAGAAACCGCAGAATATCAAGGGGTTGTGCGAATTCCGGATCGCCCACACCGTTGCGTGCTTGCAAAGACTTGGCGAATACCGCCAGACATTGGCGATGGAGCGTGCAAGCCAGGTCATCGGACAGTCGGGGGCGTTCATGGCCGCGCTGGAACGCGCCAGCCGCGCTGCTGCGCTCGACCGCCCGGTGCTGGTGATCGGCGAGCGCGGGACGGGCAAGGAGCTGGTCGCCGAACGCCTCCACCGGCTGAGCCATCGCTGGGACCAGCCGCTCGTCATCATGAACTGCGCCGCGCTGCCCGAGACGTTGATCGAGGCGGAACTGTTCGGGCACGAGGCGGGCGCGTTCACCGGCGCGACCAAGGCGCGAACCGGCCGGTTCGAGGAGGCCGATGGCGGCACCCTGTTCCTCGACGAACTCGGCACGCTGTCGATGGGCGCGCAGGAACGGCTGCTGCGCGCGGTGGAATATGGCGAGATCAACCGGATCGGATCGTCGCGGCCGACGCGCGTCGACGTACGTATCGTCGCCGCCACCAACGAGCATCTGCCCGACAAGGTCGCGCGCCACGAATTCCGTGCCGATCTGCTCGACCGGCTCTGTTTCGAGGTCGTAACCCTGCCTCCCTTACGGATGCGCGGTGAGGACGTGATGGTATTGGCGGACCATTTCGGGCGGCGGATGGCGGCGGAGCTGGAATGGGCGAAATGGCCGGGCTTCGGCCCCGCCGCGGTCGATGCGTTGCGTCACTATAGCTGGCCGGGCAATGTCCGCGAATTGCGCAACGTGGTCGAGCGGGCGGTGTATCGTTGGGAGGGTGGCGGGCCGGTCGATTCGATCGAGATCGATCCATTCCTATCCCCCTATCGCCCCGGGCAATCGGCCGCCCCGGCCGTCGCCGCACCGATCACGGCGACGCCGCGCGACGACGAGCCGGTAGCGGCGTGCGAGGCGGGGCCTTCGGATTTCAAGGCGCGTGTCGCGCGGTTCGAAAGCGACCTGCTGTCGCGGACCTTGTCCGACCACCGGTTCAACCAGCGCCAGGCGGCGGAAACGCTGGGCCTGAGCTACGACCAGTTTCGCCATGCACTGCGTCGTCACGGATTGATCGGCACGTCCGCGTAACGATATGGGTATGCGAGGGACCGATGCGGTGCGTGCCGCGTTGAGCCCGCGACATCCAAGGAGAGTCCCATGGCGTTCGAGCTACCCCCGCTGCCTTATGATTACGACGCGCTGGAACCCGTTATCTCGAAGGAGACGATGCATTTTCATCACGACAAGCATCACAAGGCCTACACCGACAAGCTGAACGAAGGCGTCGCGAAGGACCCGGCGCTCGAAGGCAAGACGATCGAGCAGATCCTCGGGATGATCTCGTCGCAGCCGCCGCTGATCCGCAACAATGGCGGCGGCTATTGGAACCACGACTTCTTCTGGAAGAGCATGAAGAAGGGCGGCGGCACACCTTCGGGCGCGCTGGCCAAGGCGATCGACGCCTATGGCGGGCTCGACAAGCTGAAAGAGGATTTCAACACCAAGGGCGCGGGCCAGTTCGGCTCCGGCTGGGCCTGGGTCGTCACCGACAAGGCGGGGACGTTGAAGGTTACCAGCACGCCCAATCAGGACAATCCCCTGATGGACGACGCCAAGGAACCGGGCGTGCCGCTGCTGGGTAACGACGTGTGGGAACACGCTTACTACCTGACGTACATGAACGATCGGCCGGGTTATCTGAAGGCGTGGTGGGATGTCGTCGACTGGGACGTCGCCGATCAACGCTATACGGCGGCCACTGCGGCCTGACCTTCGGTAAATAGGGAAACGGCGTGCGCTGGCAATCGGGCGCCGTTCTTCCTAAGTGAGCGCGAAGGGCCAAAGGGGTTTCGCAATGGCGTTCGGTCTCACCGCCTATCTCGATTCGATCCGCGCGCGCGATCCGGCACCGCGGTCCCGCGCCGAAATCCTGCTGTATCCGGGCGTGTGGGCCCTTGCCTGGCACCGAGTCGCGCATTGGCTGTTTGGGCGGCGGCTGTTCTTCCTGGCGCGCGCGGTGAACCACTTCGCACGCGCGACGACCGCGATCGATATCCACCCCGGTGCGACGATCGGGCGCAATTTCTTCATCGACCATGGGTTCGTCGTGATCGGCGAGACCGCGCTGATCGGCGACGACGTGACGATCTACCAGTGCGTGACGCTGGGCGGGACGAACCCGGCGAACGGATTGGCGGGCAAGCGTCACCCGACGCTGGCGGACGGTTCGATCATCGGATCGGGGGCGCAAGTGCTCGGCCCGATCACCGTCGGCCGCGGCGCGCGGATCGGCGCCAATGCGGTCGTCACGAAGGATGTGCCGGAGGGCGCGGTCATGGTCGGCATTCCGGCGCGGGCGACCATGGTCGCGGGCGGGGCGGCACCGGCCTCGGCACCGTTCCTGGCATATGGGACGCCGTGCAGCGACATGTTCGATCCGGCGACGCAGAAGCTGGAACTCATGCGCTGCGAACTGGAGACGATGCGGCGGCGGCTCGACGCGCTGCTCGAAGGCCATGAGGACCAGCGCGACCGCGCCTGATGGGTACCGTCCCCCCCTTCCCGCTGCCGCAGGGCCGACCGACGCAGATCGGGTTCGAACGAGTCGAACTAACCCGCATCCTGGATCTGTACGGCCGAATGGTCGCTGCCGGGCATTGGCGCGACTATGCGATAGAGCTTGGCCGCGATGCCGCCATCTTCGCCGCATTCCGCCGCGCCGCGGAACGGCCCGAATTCCGGATCGAGAAGCGGCCCAGTCTTCGCGGCAAGCAGGGCATGTGGGCGCTGATCGGCGAACAGGGCGTCGTGCTGAAGCGCGGGCAGGAGCTGGGGCCGGTGCTGGCCCCGGTCGAGCGGCGACTGATGAAGCTGGTGGATTGATATTCTCCCCTCCCGCTTGCGGGAGGGACCGGGGGCGGGGCTCGGTCCGTCCATGCTACATCGCCCGTTGAGAGCGAGCGCCCACCCCTCGATCCCCTCCCGCAAGCGGGAAGGGAAGAGGTCAGCCCGCCTGCAGCGCGCGGCCGATCATCATCGATTGTTCGGCGCCCATCTGCGGAACGATCTCGCCGGTGCGGTCGCTGATCGCGGCCCAGTGCGCGGCGACCCCTTCGGGCGACAGGTCGTCGCCTTTGAGCAGCTTGCCCGGCGTCAGCGTCACATAGGACGTTTGGAAGACGCCCGCGCCGGCACCCAGGATGACGTTGGTCGGCGCATCCTCCGACACGAGGAACAGCGCGCCGGGTGCGACCTTGTCGGGGGAGAAGGCCTTGAACGCCTCGTCGGGCAACAGACCCTCGGTCATGCGCGTGCCCGCGGTGGGCGCGATCGTGTTGACCTTGACGTTCGTCTTCGCGCCCTCGATCGCCAGCGTCTTGGTCAAGCCTGCGATCCCCAGTTTCGCCGCGCCGTAATTCGCCTGGCCGAAATTGCCGAACAACCCGCTCGACGATGCGGTCATCAGGATGCGGCCGTAATTCTGCTCGCGCATCGTGTCCCACACCGCCTTGGTGGCGAAGGCCGATCCGATCAGGTGGACATCGACGACGAATTTGAAATCGTCGGGCGTCATCTTCGCGAAGCTCTTGTCGCGCAGCACGCCCGCATTGTTGATCAGGATATGGACGCCGCCCCAAGCCTCTTTCGCCCGCGCGACCATCTCGGCCATCTGGTCATATTCGGCAACGTTCCCGCCGTTCGACATCGCGGTGCCGCCGGCGGCCTCGATCTCCTGGACGACCTTCAGCGCGGCATCCGAATGACCGGTACCGTCGCGGCTACCGCCGAGGTCGTTGACGACCACCTTCGCCCCGCGGCGCGCCAGTTCGAGCGCATATTCGCGGCCGAGACCACCGCCGGCGCCGGTGACGATGGCGATTTTGTCGTCGAAACGGATGGACATGGAAAAGGCGCTCCCTTTGATCGTTGGAGCGCCTTTCCCTAGTCGGTCGCGCGATGTGCGCAACCTGCCAGCGATTACTTCTTGTGCTTGCGCGCGTGGGTCGATCCCTTGCCCTGCGTGCACTCGTCGAACTGGCCGGGCTTGCAGGGCGGATACGACGCCTGCGCGGCGGGGGCGGGGAAGGCCTGGGCCGGGCTGGGCGCAGCCTGGAAGGTCGGCGTCACGCCGGGGGTCGGAGTGCCCTGCAGCGCAGGCGCCGCCGGCTGATAGCCACCCGGGGTCATCGTGCCCATCGCCTGGCCGGCCGGCGCGGGTGCCGAAGGCGGTGCTGCGGGATCGGCCGGAGCGGGCGCGGCCGGCGGTGCCGCGGCGGCGGGATCGGCGGGGGCCGGAGTCGTCTGCGGAGCCGCTGCAGGATCGGCCGGGGCGGGGGTGGTCTGCGGTGCCATTGCCGGATCGGCGGTGGTGGTTGCGGGGGTGGTCTGGGCAAAGGTCGGGGCCGCGATCAACGCCGCGGCCATCAAGAGTGCGGACTTCATGCTTTCTTCTCCTGTCTTGTAGCGCAGGTTCGTCAGCGCACCCGCCCAACGCCCCGGCGACAGGATGGCTCCATCGTTTCGGAGCCGGACCTTTCGCCGTCCGGTCAGGCGCTCGCGTCGAGCGCGTAGCCGGCGGAGCGGACGGTGCGGATGATGTCCGCGCGACCGCCGTCGTTGATCGCCTTGCGCAGCCGGCGGATGTGGACGTCGACGGTACGCGATTCGATGTCGGCGTCGTGCCCCCACACCGCGTCGAGCAGCCGTTCGCGCGAAAAGACCCAGCCGGGATGCTCCAGGAAATGCTTCAGCAGCCGAAACTCGGTCGGCCCCAGCGCCACGGTCGCGCCGCCGCGGCGGACCTTGTGGCCGACCGTGTCCATTTCGATATCGGCGTAACTCAGTTGCTCGCCCGCCAGCCCCGGCCGTACCCGGCGCAGCACGGCACCGACGCGCGCGACCAGTTCACGTGGCGAGAACGGCTTGGTGACGTAATCATCCGCCCCCGTCTCCAGCCCGCGGACCCGGTCCTCCTCCTCGCCGCGCGCGGTCAGCATGATGATCGGTACGTTCGCGGTCTCGGTCGACCGGCGTAGGCGGCGGCAGACCTCGATCCCGGACAGTCCCTCGACCATCCAGTCGAGCAGGACGATATCGGGCACCTGCTCGCGCGCCAGCAGCAGCGCCTCCTCGCCGTCGGGGGTGTGGCGAACGCGGAAATCCTCGCGCTCGAAATTCCATACCAGCAGTTCGGCGAGTGCCGAGTCGTCCTCTACCAGCAGCATGTTGGCGCGCGACATGGGCGGCTATTCCGCCAGCCGGCCGCGCTCGCGCTCGGCCATATGATCGCCGGTCGCGGCGTAATAGACCATCTCGGCGACGTTGGTCGCATGGTCGCCCACGCGTTCCAGGTTCTTCGCGATGAACAGCAGATGCGCGACCTGACCGATGCTGCGCGGGTTTTCCATCATGTACGTGACGAGGACGCGGAACAGCGAATTGTAGAAATCGTCGACCGCGCGGTCCTGGATGCACACCTGGACCGCCGCATCGGCATCGCGCGCGGCAAAGGCGTTCAGCACGTCGGTTACCATCTTGGTTGCCATCGTCGCCATCGCTGGCAGCACGGACAGCGGCTCGATATCGCTGTGATCGTCGATCAGCGGCACGCGGCGGGCGATGTTCTTGGCATAATCGCCGATGCGTTCGACGACGCCCGCGATCTTCAGCGCGGCGACGACCTCGCGCAGGTCGTTCGCCATCGGTGCGCGCAGCGCGATCAGGCGGACGGCGAGGCGTTCCACTTCGGATTCAAGCGCGTCGATCCTCTTGTCACCCTCGACCACGGCGGCGGCGGCATCGAGGTCGTGGTTCTTCAGCGCTGCCATCGCGGCACCGACCGCCTGTTCCGCCAGCCCGCCCATTTCCGCGATCAGCCCGCGCAACTCGCCGATGTCTGTGTCGAAGGCCTTCAGCGTATGATCGTCGGTCGCCATGTGATGTCCTGTTCCATTCGTCGGCACGTCGGGCATGCCCGATCGAATCCGCCGCGTCCTACGCCCCGGCTCCTGTTACACCCTCGTTACGCCTTGATGACAAGGCGGCGGGCAGGACGATCGCGACCGTCGTCCCGATCCCGGGTTTGCTGGCGATGTCCAGCCGGCCGCGGTGGCGCTCCACGATATGCTTGACGATGGCGAGGCCAAGCCCGGTTCCGCCGAGCGAGCGGCTGCGCCCCGCATCGACGCGGTAGAAGCGCTCGGTCAGGCGAGGTATGTGTTCGGGCGCGATGCCGTCGCCCTGATCGGTGACCGCGACGCGCACCATATTGTTCGCGGTGGGGCCGAGCGCGATGCCGATCGGGGTTCCGGGCCGGCCATATTTCATCGCGTTGCCGACCAGATTGTGGATCACCTGCGACAATTGCGCCCGGTCGCCCCACACGGGAAGCGGACCGTCTTGCGGCGCGCATGCAAGGTCGCGACCGCGCAGTCCCCCCGCCGCATGAAGTTCGGCGCAGATTTCGTCTATCAGTTCGGCCAGATCGACCGGATCGCTGGGAAGGCGGAATTTCTCCGCCTCGATCCGCGACAGCGAGATCAGATCCTCGACCAGCCGCTGCATCCGCCGCGCCTCGTCGAACATGACCTTCAGGAAACGCGCGCGGACGGCGGGCACCTCGCCGGCTTCGTCGCCGAGCGTTTCGATGAAGCCGAGGATCGAAGCCAAAGGCGTGCGCAGTTCGTGGCTGGCATTGGCGACGAAATCGACTCGCATCCGCTCGGCAGCATAGCTGCCGGTGCGGTCGATCAGCTGGATGATCCGGCGTCCGTCCGATGCATCGCCGGTGCGCATTTCCCAGCGCTGGTCCGGGGTGCCGAGGCCGACCAGCTCGATCGGCCGGTCCTCCGCGCTGGTCGATCCCGATGCCAGTCGTTCGGCGGCGGCGGGGTGACGGATCGCGATACGGACATCCTCGCCCAGGATATGCGCGCCGAACAATGCGATCGCAGCACTGTTCGCGAAGCCGACGCGCCCGTTCTGGACGAGCAGCACGGGCGCGACGATCTGATCCAGGGTTTCGACCATGATCGGATCGCGGGCGGGTGGTGGAGCGGCGGTGGGAGGCGCCGCGTCGGTCGTCGGAGTCTGCGAACCGATCGCCAACACGATGCCACCGCCGACCAGCGCGACGATCCCCGCGCCGATGCCGCCCACGAGTCCGACGATGACTGCGACGAACACGAGGACGATCGCGGCTGTCCATATACGTGAAGGGATAACGGGTTCCATTGATGTGGCCCATAGCGCGGTCATCGACGGCGCGCGATGGTTGGCTGTTCTTCTGCTCCCCATCCCGCAAGCGGGAGGGGGTCGGGGGGTGGGCGCTCCGCCGATAGCTGGGTCCTACGCCGAGAGCGGGCGCCCATCCCTAACCCCCCCGCGAGCGGGAGGGGAATTGCGAGGGCCGTCCCACATCGGCACCGGCTCTGCGCTTGCCCGCGCGCCGACAATATGAAAGGGCTGGCGACCGATGGACGACCAAGACACGCAGCCAACGCCACCCGAGGACGGCGCGCCGACGCGTCGGCGGTTGCTCGTGCTGGGGGCCGTCGGAGCGACCGCGGTGGTATCGATCCGGCCGGCGCTCGCGCAGACTGCGGGGTCGGTGCTGAATTGCGAGATACCGGTGCCCGATGCGGGCCATGCGAGCAGCTTCATCGATGCGGACGGCAACATCGTCCCGCGCGGGACGCAGGGTGCGTTCCCGCCCTCGACTCGCGCGTTCAAGGGGCAGGAGGTCAAGCAGGCGATGCTCGGTGGCCAGCTGCCCGGCACCGACGATGCCCGCAGCCGTGCCTATGTCAAATATATCCGTCGGTTGCAGCGCGGCCAGAGCGGCTTCACCTGCTTCGCCTCGCTGCAGATGCCGCGCGGCTGACGTCGTGCACCGCTTCCGCGCGCCGCCGCCGGACGCGCTGATCGCGGCGCCGCTCGACGAATTCACCGCGATATTCCACCGGCCTTCGGCCACGACCCACCTGCTGACCGCACCCGCGCCCGAAATCCTGGCGGCTCTGGCCGACATGCCGCTGTCGATTGATGAACTGCTCGCGGCCCTCGCGCGCGACTATGCGTTGGCGGATGCCGATACGGGCGCGCTTGCTGCACGGATTGACGAACTGATGGCGGCGGGACTGGTGACCGCAGCGTGAGGCACGCATTTACCCGGCGGGTCGGCCCGTACGGCTTTCGCATCGGGTCGGTTTGGCGCGCGCCGATCGCGACGCTCGCCGACTTGTACCGCGACTATCCCCTACCGGCGGACGATATCCCCGATTTCACCGTCCGGCTCGGCGCGACGCGCCTCTGGCGGCGCTTCATCCGTCCATCGGTCGCGATCGAGGGCGACTATATGCTGCCGGGGGCCGCACCGCTGCCCTTGGCGCAAGCGCTGCTGGCGGCCGAGATGGGAATGAACGTGCAACTGGCGCTCGGCGCGCGCCGACATTTGCTGCTCCACGCGTCCGTCGTCGAACGCGACGGGCGGGCGGTCGTCATGACCGGGCAATCCGGCGCGGGCAAGTCGACCTTGGCGACGCTGCTCGCCGCCCGGGGATGGCGGTTCATGGGCGACGAATTCGCCCTGCTCGATCCGACAAGCGGCCTGCTCCATGCGATGCCACGTCTCGTCAGCCTGAAGAACGAAGGCGTCGCCGCGGCGCAGGCGGCCTGGCCGGACGCCCGCATGGGTCCGCTGTTGACGGGTACGCCCAAGGGCGACATCCGCCACCTCGTCCCCGATGCGTCCGCGATCGCCGCGATGGACACGCCCGCCACCCCGGCGCTGATCCTGTTCCTCCGCTTCGGGTCCGCGGTGGCATCGCGTGCGGTCTCGCCGAGCGAGGTCTTCGTCCGGCTGACCCATGCCTCGACCAACTACGTCACGCTCGGCGAAGCCGGTTTCCGCGCGTTGACCGCACTGATCGCGGCGGTGCCGGCGATCGCGATCGACTATCCCGACGGAGCGAGCGGCGTGGCGGCGGTGGAGGCGGCATGGGACCGCTGCTGACCGACGCACGGCTGCTGGTGCGCGCGCTCGCTGATCCCGCCAGCACGACCGCGCTGGACGGTGCCGGCTGGACCGCGCTGATCGCGATGGCGCGCGCGGAACAGCTGATCGGGACGCTGGCGGGTCGTGTCGACGGCCTGCCGGCGCCCGCATCCGTTTTGGCGATCCTGTCCGACGCGCGGACCTCCGCGTTGGCGGGACGGCGGGCGGCATTGTGGGAGGCGGAGATGGCGCGGCGGGCGCTCGCCGATCTCGACGTGCCGGTCGTGCTGCTAAAGGGCACCGCCTTTGTGGCGGCGGGGCTGGGGGCGGGGCAGGGGCGGTCGATCGGCGATCTCGATATCCTCGTTCCCCACGCGGCGCTCGACCGTGTCGAGGCGGCGCTGATCGCGGCGGGCTGGGAGTGGGTGAAGGCGGATGCGTATGACGACGTCTATTACCGCCGCTGGATGCACGAACTGCCCCCGCTGATCCACCGCGAGCGCGACCGGATGATCGACGTCCATCACACCATCCTGCCGCCGACGGCCAGGCCGACGCCCGATGCGGCGGGGCTGATCGCGGCCGCGGTCCCGTTGGGAAACGGGCTATCGGTGCTCGCGCCGGCCGACATGATCGTCCACGCCGCTGCGCACCTGTTTGCCGATGGCGACCTTGCGGGCGGCCTGCGCAACCTATGGGACATCCACTGCCTGATCGGCGAATTCGGGACCGAAGGGTTGGCGGCGCGGGCGACGCATCACGGCCTGCATCGTCAGACGATGCGCGCCGCGCGCCAGGCGAACGCGCTGTTCGATACCGCGATCCCGGACAGCTGGCGGATCTGGGATAGTATCGACCCGCTCTACCGCCGCCGCCTCCTCGCCCGCGACGGCTGGGGTCGCCCCACGCGGCGGCTGACCCGCTTCGGCTTCTACGTCCGTTCGCACTGGCTTCGCATGCCGCCCGCCATGCTGGCGCGGCATCTGTGGATCAAGTGGCGGCGGGGCGGCGTCGACCGAGGCGGACGATGAACAGGACGACGATGATCGCGATCGTGTCCGCTGCCCAGTCGCGGATGTCGCAATCACGGCCGAGCGCCGGGATGGACTGGCAGACCTCGATCAGCGCGCCGAGGAAGGACAGCCGCTCGCCGATCCGGAACAATGGCTCGCTCGGGTAAGCGAAGGCCGCCAGGATCGCCATCGTCGCGAAGGCGAGCATATGTTCGAACTTGTCGCCGAACTGGTCGATCGGCAGATGCGGCGGCTTGGGCAGCAGCGCCATCGTCACCGCGACGACGACCGCGGCGAACAGCGCCACGCGCCAGAACAATATGGTCCGGGTCATAGGGTCGCCAGTCGTTCTAGGGTTGGGACGAGTTGCACATAGCCATCGATCGTCGCGTCCGCCCCAAGGTCCTCGACCGGGCCGGTCAGGAACCCGAAGGCGCATGCGATGACCGGCAGGCCGGCCGCATGCGCGCCTCGCACGTCGTAGATCGAATCGCCCACGAATGCCGCGCGCTTTCCGTTTGCCGTCCCGCCGCAACGGTCGATCATCGCCTGGATCGCAACCGGCGAGGGCTTGGCGGTGCCCGGCCCCATCGTATCGCCGCCGACGATGGCGGCGAAGCGGTCGGCGAGGCCCAGCGCGTCGAGGACCATCCGCGCGAACCGTTCGATCTTGTTCGTCATGACGCCCAACGTCACGCCCTTCGCCGATAGCGCATCGAGGGCATCGACCATGCCCGGAAAGGGTTGCGTGTGGACGGCGATGTTCGCTTCGTAGAAATCCAGCAATCGCTGCTGCAGCACGTCCAGTTCCGCGTCGTCGCAGCCGCCGCTCGCCGCCATGCCTTGCGCCAGCATGTGTCGCGCGCCGCCACCGATCATCGTGCGGATGCGCTCGACCGGTAACGGCGCGCGGCCCGCCGAGGCGAGCGCGTGGTTCACCGCGGCGGCGAGGTCGCCGCTGGTGTCCAGCAGCGTCCCGTCGAGATCGAACCCGACGATGGAAAAGGGGAAATCGGCCATGTGGTCCGCGCGCCTGCCGTCACCCACTGGAATTGGCAAGGCTTTCGTGGCAGCGGGGTCGCCATGACCGATCATCTGCGGGCCGTACGCCCGATCGCCGCGATCATCCTGGCGGCCGGCAAGGGCACCCGGATGAAGTCGGACCTGCACAAGGTCCTCCACCCCATCGCCGGGCGACCGATGCTGCTTCACCTGGCTGCTGCGGTGGCGGCACTGGGCGCCGAACGTACCGTCGTCGTGACGGGGGCGGGGCGCGAGCAGGTCGAGGGCGCGGTCGCACCGCTGGGGATCGCCACGGCGGTGCAGGGGGAACAGCTGGGCACCGCGCATGCCGTCGCGCAGGCGCGGGATGCGCTGTCGGGTTTCGTCGGCGACGTGTTGATCCTGTACGGCGACGTACCGCTGGTGACGACCGCGACGATGCGGCGAATGATCGACCGGTTGCGCGAGGCGGATTCGCCGGCCGCCGTGGTGCTCGGGTTCCGCCCCATCGACCCTGGCGCGTACGGCCGGGTGATCGCCGACGCCGCCGGCCGGATCGATCGGATGGTCGAATACAAGGACGCGACGCAGGCTCAGCGTGCCGTCACGCTCTGCAACTCGGGATTGATGGCGGCACGATCGGAGGACCTGTTCGCGCTGCTGTCGCGGGTGGGCAACGACAATGCGGCAGGGGAATATTATCTACCCGACATCGTGATGCTCGCCGCCGCCGACGGGCGCGCATCCGCGGTCATCGAGACCGGAGCGGACGAGGT
>CAXTVB010000056.1:0-12589 GCA_964247555.1 uncultured Sphingomonas sp.
GCGCGACGTTGACCGCGTCCTGGCCGGTCAGCGAATCGACGACGAGCAGGATCTCCTGCGGCCGCGTGATGTCGGCGACCGCCTTCATCTCGTCCATCAGCGCCTGATCGACATGCAACCGGCCCGCGGTGTCGAGCATCAGGACGTCGTAGCCCTGCAGCTTCGCCGCCTGGATCGCCCGCCGGGCAATATCGACCGGCTGCTGGCCCTGCACGATCGGCAGCGTCGCCACCTCGATCTGCGTGCCCAAAGTCGCCAGCTGTTCCTGCGCGGCGGGGCGATTGACGTCGAGCGACGCCATCAGCACCTTCTTGCGGTCGCGGCCGCCCTGCCCGCCCGACAACCGCTTGGCGATCTTCGCCGTGGTCGTCGTCTTGCCCGACCCCTGCAGGCCGACCATCATGACGATCGCGGGCGGCGCGACGTTCAGGTCCAGCTCGGACGCATCCGCGCCCAGCATCGCGACCAGCGCGTCGTTGACGATCTTGACGACCTGCTGGCCGGGCGTGATCGATCGCAGGACGTTGTGGCCGACCGCCTGTTCGGTGACGTCGTCGACGAACTTGCGCGCGACGGGCAGCGCGACGTCCGCCTCGAGCAGCGCGACGCGCACCTCGCGCATCGCCGCCCGCACGTCCGCCTCGGTCAGCGCGCCGCGACCGCGCAGGCGATCGAAGACGCCGCCTAGCCGGTCGCTCAGACTGTCGAACATCGGTTGCCTAACTCCAATATGTCGCCAAACGAAAAAGCGCCGGCGGGCGAAACCTCGCCGGCCAGCGTGCATCCCGCAGGCATGCATCTTTCGCGTTCCGCAACGAAACGTATCGGCCCGGTAGGGCAAAACGCGGTTCGAGGCAAGTTCATGGACTTGAGGCGATGTCGCCACTAGATCGCGGCCATGTCCGCTTCCCTGCCCGAGGTCATCAGCCTCGGTTGCCGCCTCAACATCGCCGAAAGCGAGACGATCCGGACGTTGCTGTCGGGACAGGACATCGTCGTCGTCAATAGCTGCGCGGTGACGAACGCGGCGGTGAAGCAGACGCGGGCGGCGATCAGGCGCGCGCGCCGCGCGCGGCCCCTGTCGCAGATCGTGGTGACCGGATGCGCGGCACAGATCGACCCGACCGGTTTCACGGCGATGCCCGAGGTCGATCGGGTCATCGGCAATGCGGACAAGCTGACGTCCCCCGCCTGGGTTTCCGACGCGCCGATCGTCGTCGGCGACATCATGCAGGTTCGCGAAACCTCCCCGCATCTCGCCACCGCGTTCGCCGATCATGTCCGCGCGTTCGTCGAGGTGCAGAACGGGTGCGACCATCGCTGTACCTTCTGCGCTATCCCGTTCGGTCGTGGTCCGAGCCGGTCGGTGCCGGCGGGGGTCGTGATCGATCGGATCGCCGCGCTCGTCGATGCCGGACACTGCGAGATCGTGCTGACCGGGGTCGATCTGACCAGCTACGGTCACGACCTCCCGGGCGCACCTTCGCTCGGGTCGCTGGTGGAGCGGATATTGCGCCATGTCCCGCGGCTCGACCGGCTGCGGCTGTCCTCGCTCGATTCGGTCGAGATCGACGACCGGCTGTTCGCGCTGGTCACGCAGGAGCCGCGGATCATGCCGCATCTGCACCTGTCGCTCCAGGCGGGCAGCGACATGATCCTCAAGCGGATGAAGCGGCGGCATTCGCGGGCGGAGTCGGTGTCGATCGTCGAACGGCTGAAGACGGCGCGACCCGACATCGCGATCGGCGCCGACCTGATCGCGGGCTTCCCGACCGAGGACGACGCGATGGCGGCGGACACCCGCGCGCTGATCGACGATGCGGACATCGTCCACGCCCATATCTTTCCCTACTCCCCGCGCGCCGGGACGCCCGCTGCGCGGATGCCGCCGGTCGCGGGCGAGGCGATCCGCGAACGGGCGGCTGCACTGCGCGAGGCCGCCGCGCGGCGGCGGTCGGCGTGGATGCGATCGCTCGTCGGCACCCAGCAGTCGGTGCTGGTGGAGCGACCCGGCGATCGAGGACATGCGGGGAATTTTGCCAGCGTCGAACTTAATCTTCCGCTGTTCCCCCGCGAAAGCGAGGGCCCAGGGGGCACAAGCCGCATCGCGCGTGACCCTGGCCTCCCGCATTCGCGGGAGAACGCGGGAAATATTGGTCCATTGGTGGTGGGGCAGATCCTCGACACCCACATCTCCGCCGCCACCGACACGCATCTCATCGGACATATTGCATGAGCACGAGCTGGCACGACAAGCTGCTGGGCGGGTTCCGTCGTACTTCGGACCGACTGATCGGCAACCTCGCCGGCCTCGGCGCGGCGCGGCTGGACAACGACACGCTCGACGAGATCGAAGAGGCATTGATCGCATCCGATCTCGGCCCCGAAACCGCAGGCCATATCCGGGCGCGCCTCGCCGAGGGCAGTTTCGAGCGCGACATGGAGGAACTGGGCATCCGCCTCGTCGTGGCGGAGGAGGTCGAGAAGGCGCTCGCGAAGGTCGCGACGCCGCTCGAGGTCACCGCCTTCCCGCGGCCGCAGGTGATCCTCGTCATCGGCGTCAACGGCTCCGGCAAGACGACCACGATCGCGAAACTCGCGCACCTGTTCATGGAGCAGGATTACGGGGTCATGCTGGCGGCGGGCGACACCTTCCGCGCCGCCGCGATCGGGCAGCTCCGGACCTGGGCGGACCGCGTCGGGGTGCCGATCGTCACCGGGCCCGAGGGCGGCGACGCGGCGGGCGTGGTGTGGGACGCGGTCAAGAAGGCCAGCGAGACGGGTATCGACGTCCTGATCGTCGCCACCGCCGGACGGTTGCAGAACAAGCGCGAGCTGATGGACGAACTGGCGAAGATCCGCCGCGTGCTGGGCCGGATCAACCCCGAAAGCCCGCATGACGTCGTCCTCGTGCTGGATGCCACGACCGGCCAGAATGCGCTCAACCAGATCGAGGTGTTCAAGGAAGTCGCGGGCGTCACGGGCCTGGTCATGACCAAGCTGGACGGCACCGCGCGCGGCGGCGTCCTGGTGGCGGCGGCGGAGAAATACGGCCTGCCGATCCATGCGATCGGCATCGGCGAGGGGGTGGGCGACCTGCGTCCGTTCGACGCGAACGAAGTCAGCCGGATCATCGCCGGCGTAGAGAGGGTACAGAAGTGACCGAGCATAAGCCAACCGGCACCGGCACCCGCATGGCGATCGACTACGGCCCGCTGGTCGTGTTCTTCGTGGTCAATTTCCTGACGCCCAGCCTCCCGATCGTCCGCGTCATCGCCGCGACCATCGCGTTCATCGTGGCGACGTTGATCGCGATGATCGTGTCGAAGGTGAAGACGGGCAGCATTTCGACGATGCTGTGGCTATCCGGAATACTGGTCGTGGTCTTCGGCGGCTTGACGATCTACTTTCACGACCAGCGGTTTATCCAGATGAAACCGACGATCGTCTATGCCAGCTTCGCCGTCATTCTCGGTTTCGGCTTGGCGACTGGGCGACCCTTGCTGCAGTCGCTGCTCGGCACCGCCTATCCCGGCCTGACCCCGCTCGGCTGGCGGAAGCTGACGCTGAACTGGACAACCTTCTTCACTTTCATGGCCGTGCTGAACGAAATCGTCTGGCGGCATTCGACCTGGGATTTCTGGGTCGGATTCAAGCTATGGGGCGCGATCCCGCTGACCTTGCTGTTCGCGGTCGCCAATATCCCGATGCTGCTGCGCCACGGGCTGCAGACCGGCGATCCCGGAGATTTGCCGCCCGTCTGAGGGGGATGCTTGCGTCCCCTGCCCGCCCGCGTCAGATTGGGCCGACAAGGGGACGACGCATGAAGTTTCGATTGAAGGCGCTGCTCGGGGCAGCCGGTATCGCTATGGCCGCCGCCGCGACCGCGCAGATGACGGACCAGAAATCGCTCGAGGCGGCGTTCGACGCCAACGTCAGCAGCGCGGACCAGCTCGGCTGGCTGAAGCAGATGTCGTCTGCCGCCAATCATGTCGGTTCCGCGCACGATAAGGCGAACGCCGAGTTCGAACTGGCGCAGTTCAAGGCGTTCGGCTGGGACGCGAAGATCGAGACGTTCCAGGTCCTTTACCCAACACCCATCTCCACCACGCTTGAGATCGTCGGCGCGACGTCCGTGAAGCTCGGCGGCCAGGAACCCGCGGTCGCGGAGGACGCGAGTTCGACCAACACCGCCGACGCGCTACCGCCTTACGTCGCCTATCAGGGCGACGGCGATGTCACCGCGGACCTCGTCTATCTCAATTACGGCATGCCCGACGATTACGACGCGCTGGCCCGCCGCGGGATCGACGTTCGCGGCAAGATCGTGATCACACGGTACGGCGGCGGCTGGCGCGGGCTGAAGCCGAAGCTGGCGCAGGAACATGGCGCGATCGGCTGCATCATCTATTCCGACCCCGCCGACGACGGCTATGGCCGCGGCGACGTCTATCCCAAGGGCGGCGCGCGTCCCTCCTTCGGGGTGCAGCGCGGATCGGTCCAGGACATGACGCTGTATCCCGGCGATCCGTTGACCCCGGGCGTCGGCGCGACGCCGGGCGCGAAGCGGCTGACCCGCGAGACCGCGCCGACGATCCTGAAGATTCCCGCGTTGCCGATCTCGTATGGCGACGCGCAGAAGCTGCTCGTCGGGCTGACCGGCCCGGTCGCCCCCGCCAATTGGCCTGGTGCGCTTCCGCTGACCTATCACATGGGCGGCCAGGGCAGCGTGAAGGTGCATCTGGCGGTCAAGTCCGACTGGTCGATGAAGACGTTGTACGACGTCGTCGCCACGCTGAAGGGATCGACCGAGCCCGATCGCTGGATCGTGCGCGGCAACCACCACGACGCCTGGGTCTTCGGCGCGTCCGATCCGCTGTCGGGCCAGGTCGCCTTGCTGTCGGAGGCGAAGGCGCTGGGCGCGCTGTGGGCGCAAGGCTGGCGGCCCAAGCGGACGATCGTCTATACCAGCTGGGACGGCGAGGAGCCGGGCCTGCTCGGCTCGACCGAATGGGCCGAGCAACACGCCGCCGAATTGAAGGCGAAGGCGATCGTCTACGTCAACACCGACAATAATGGCCGCGGCGTGCTGGGGGCGGAGGCCAGCCACGACTACCAGCACCTGATCGCCAGCGTCGCGAACGAGGTCATGGACCCGGAAACCGGCGTCACGATCGCCAGCCGCCAGCGGGCCGAGGCCCGGGTGCATGCGTTCGAAGGCACGGCCGGTGACGTCGTCGCCGTCGCGGCCGCGGAGAAGGACGAAGACATGCCCGTCGGGGCGCTGGGATCGGGCTCCGACTATTCGGCGTTTCTCCAGCATCTCGGCATCGCGTCGATGAACCTCGGGTTCGGCGGCGAGGACGAGAGCGGCGGCGTCTACCACTCGCTGTACGACAGCTATTATCACATGACGACGTTCGACGATCCGGGCCTCCGCTACGGCGCCGCGTTGTCCAAGACGGTCGGGCGGATCGTCTTGCGGCTGGCGGATGCGGACACGCCGCCGCAGCGCTTCGGCGATTTCGCCGCCACGGTGGCGCGCTATTATGGCGAAGTCGCGAAGCTGGAAGCGGATCGCCGAGTGCAGGACGACAAGCGCGATCAGTTGATCGCCGCCGGCGATTTCCAGCTGGCGAGCGATCCGCTCAAGCCTGTCGGCCCCCCCTCCGCGAAGCCGGCCACCCCGCATATCGAACTCGCCGCGCTTGCCAATGCGGTGGATCGACTGAAGGCCAGCGCCGGTGCCTACGACCGCGCCTACGCCGTGCGGGGCACGACCTTGCCGCCCGAACGCCGTGCGAAGCTGAATGCGCTGCTGGCCAATATCGACCAGCTGCTGCTGGACGATGCCGGGCTGCCCGGGCGGCCGTGGTTCCGCAACATGGTCTACGCCCCAGGCCGCTTCACCGGCTATGGCGCGAAGACGTTGCCCGGGGTCCGCGAGGCGATCGAGGAACGCCGCTTCGACGATGCGAACATCTATGCCGGCCGCACGGCGAAGGTCCTGGAGGCTTATGCGACGCGCCTAGATCGCGCGCGCATGGTCGTCGAAGGTTCCTGACGTGCGGCAGTTCGATGATTTGAGCGAGCGCGAGATCCTCGCGCTCGCTATCGCCAACGAGGAGGAAGACGGGCGCATCTACGCCGATTATGCCGAACATCTGCGCGAACATTACCCGGACAGCGCGACCGTGTTCGACGACATGGTCGCCGAGGAGGACGAACACCGTCGATCGCTGATCGACCTGTACGTCGAACGGTTCGGGCGGCACATTCCGTACATCACCCGCCGCGACCTGCGCGGCGCGCCCGCACCGGCAAGCCCGCGATCGACGATGCTGCGCGGGATCGACGCGGTTCGCGACGAGGCGCGCCGGATGGAGGCCAACGCCGCACGCTTCTACCGCGAAGCGGCGGCGCGAAGCGAGGACGCGCTGGTCCGCAAGCTTCTGGGCGATCTGGCGACCGCCGAACAGGAGCATCAGCGGATCGCGGGCGAGATTCAGGATCGCCGCCTGCCAGGCGAAAGCCGCGACCGCGAGGACGAGGACCAGCGACGCCGTTTCGTGCTGCAGATCGTCCAGCCCGGGCTCGTCGGGCTGATGGACGGCTCGGTCTCGACGCTCGCCCCCGTCTTCGCCGCCGCGTTCGCGACGCACCTGCCGTGGAACGCGTTCCTCGTCGGCATGGCGGCGAGCATCGGCGCGGGGATCAGCATGGGCTTTGCCGAAGCGCTTGCGGACGACGGCAAGCTGTCGGGACGCGGTGCGCCGCTGCTGCGCGGACTGGTCTGCGGCGCGATGACGACCGCGGGCGGCATCGGCCATACGCTGCCGTTCCTGATCGCGGATTTCTGGACCGCGACCTGGGTCGCGGGGCTGGTCGTGCTGATCGAATTGTCCGTCATCGCCTGGATCCAGTACCGGTATATGGACACGCCGCCGGTCTCCGCTGCGGCGAAGGTCATGCTCGGCGGCGCGCTGGTGCTCGCGGCCGGCATCCTGATCGGCACCGGTTGATCGTCCGCGCGTTCAGCGCCCGACATCGAGGAGCATGACGACATGAACAAGCGCATTACCCTGGCGATCCTGCTGTGCCTGGCCGGCGCCGCGACGGCGAAGCCGGTGCCGGTCGCCCCCGCCGCGACCCGCTTCCCGCTGGGCGCGTTCACGCTGGTGCCGCTACGCGACATGCTGAACGTCGTGGCCAATGATGGCAGCGTGTTCGGCAAGGATCAGACCCCCGCCGCGGTCGCGTCGGTACTGACCGCGGCGGGCGCGCCGACGCAGCAGGTCACGCTTGCCGTCGATGCGCTGCTCGTCGAGGCACCGGGGCGGACGGTGCTGATCGATACCGGGCTTGGCCCCAAGTTCGGCGGCGTGCTGATGCAGAGCCTGGCGCAGGCCGGTGTCGCGCCGACGAAGGTCACCGACGTCCTAATCACCCATTCGCATGGCGACCATGTCGGCGGGCTGGTGACCGGGAACGGCGCACTCGCCTTCCCCAATGCGACGATCCACATGTCGGCGCCCGAATGGGCCTTCATGCAAAAGAACGCGGAACAGGCGGCGATCGTGGCGGCAATCGCGCCGAAGGTCCGGACGTTCGCGCCCGGCGCGGTCGTGCTGCCGGGGATCACGTCGGTCGCGCTGTCCGGGCACACCCCTGGCCATTCGGGTTACCGTATCACGTCGCGCGGTTCGCAACTCACCGATATCGGCGATACCGCGCACAGCGCGATCGTGTCGCTCGCCAAGCCGGGTTGGCTCGTCGGCTATGACACCGACGGCACGGAGGGTCGGGCGACGCGGGAGGCCGAATTGAAGGCGCTCGCCGCCGCCCATTCCCGCATCTTCGCGCCCCATTTTCCGTATCCGGGGATCGGGACGATCGTCGCGAAGGGCGGCGGCTATGCGTTCGTGCCGTCGCCCCGCTGATCACCGGGGGCTGGCAGCGGGATAGGGCGTCATCGAATAGGGCCGATCGGCGGGCGCGCTCGCCCAGGTCTTGTTCGGCGTCGCCTGCATCGTGAAGCGCAGTTCGCCGCCCGCCTCGATCTCGCCATGCCGGACGAACGAGCGGTCGAGCGGGCGGCCGTTCAGCGTCACACTGCCGACATAGACATTCGCGTCCGAAAGACGATCGGCGACGACGGCGAACCGCCGACCGTTCGGCAGCGCGATCGTCGCGCGGTCCACGAACGGGCGGCCGATCGCATATTCGCCGCTGCCGGGCGTGACCGGATAGAAGCCGAAAGCGGTGAAGATGAGCCACGCGGACATCTGGCCGAGATCGTCGTTGCCCGCCAAGCCGTCGGGCGTCGGCTTGTACTGGCTGTCGACGATTTGTTTCAGCCGCGCCTGGGTACGCCAAGGAACGCCAGCATAATCATATAGATAGGCGACGTGATGGCTCGGTTCGTTGCCATGGATATACTGGCCGATAAGCCCGGCGATGTCTTCGGCATGGCTATAGTCCAGTTTCGAATTGTCATAGTCGAACATGGCGTCCAGCTTCGCCGCCATCTTCGCATCGCCACCCAGAAGCGTATCCAGCCCGCCAAGGTCCTGCGGCGCGAACCAGCTATATTGCCACGCATTCCCTTCCGTATAATCCGATCCGTAGTTGATCGCGGTCGGATCGAACGGCGTGCGGAAGGCGCCGGTCGACAGACGCGCGCGGACGAACCCGGTCGCCGGATCGAAGCTGTTGCGCCAGTTCGCCGCGCGCTTTTCGAACCGGTCGGCGATATCGGTGCGCCCCAGCGACCGCGCCATCCGCGCGATCGTCCAGTCGTCATAGGCATATTCGACCGTCTTGGACGCCGCCTCGGGCTCCTTGTCGATCGGCACATAGCCGCGCGCCATATACTCGCCCAGGCCACCATAGGGCGCATAGGTCGCACTCGCGACCATCGCGTCGAGCGCGGCGTTCCCATCATAGCCACGCACGCCCTTAAGATAGGCGTCCGCGATCACCGGGACCGCGTGATAGCCGATCATCGTCCAGGTTTCCGACCCTGCGAACTGCCAGACGGGCAGGATGCCGAACGCACTCTCCTCGCGACTCGCCACCAGCGAGCGGACGATGTCGGCCGAATAGGCGGGCGGTTCGAGGATCGTCAGCAGCGGATGCTCGGCGCGGAACGTGTCCCATAGCGAATAGGTGGAATGGAAGGCGAAGCCCTTCGCCAGATGGACCTGATCGTCGGGTCCGCGATAGCGCCCGTCGGCGTCGCTCCACACGCTGGGCGCGAGCAGGCTGTGGTACAAGGCGGTGTAGACGCTGGTGCGGATCGGCGCGGACGCGTCGATCGCCACCGTGCCCAGTTGCTTGCGCCACGCCGCCTCAGTCGTCTTCAGCACGGCATCGAAATTGCCGGGTTGGGCTGCGAGATTGGCGATCGCCCCCGCCTCGTCGACGCCCGACAATGCAACGCGTACCTCGAGTGGCGTGTCGATCCGGCCGAAATCGAGCCGGGCGACGATCGCCCGCCCCTTGCGCTCCGCCACCGCATCGGTCCCCCGCCCCGGCCCCTGGAAGCCGCGATAGGCCACGTCCTTCTCGGTATCGACGAACGCATGCCCCGTCAGCGGCCGCGAGAAGCGCATCGCGAAGTACAGCTTGCGCGCCGGGGCCCAGCCACGCGTCTCGCGGCTGCCGATGATCGTCCCGTCCGGCAGCAAGCGGACGGAGGACCAGAGGATCTTGCCCGGGTAGTTGTAGAGCGAGGTGCGCAGGTCGAGCACCAGATGTGCCTCCGCGCCTTCGATGAAGCTGTACCGGTGCACCCCGACGCGCGTCCCCGCGGTCAGTTCGGCCCGGACATGCTGGTCGAGCAGGCTGACCGCATAATAGCCGGGATGCGCCACCTCGCTATGGTGATCGAACCGCGATCGATAACCCGACCCCGGTTTCTTGGGATCGCCGGGCTCCAGCGGCACCGCCTCGCCCGATACCGGCATGACGAGGAAATCGCCCAGGTCCGAATGCCCCGCACCCGAGAAATGGGTGTGGCTGAACCCCTGGATCGTCGGGTCCTCGTAGCGATAGCCCGCGGCGTGCGCGTAGCACGTTCGGATCACGCAGGAGGTATCGGTGTCGGGGCTCAGCTGCACCATCCCGAACGGCGCGGTCGCGCCGGGAAAGGTGTGGCCCTCCCCGCCCGTGCCGATCATCGGGTCCACCGTGTCGTAGGGCGATGGCGGCGATGTGGTCTGCGCGGCCAGCGGGGTGGCTACGAGGGCGGCGAGGAGGAGGATACGCATTTAGGGAATAGAGCAAATTTCGCGGCGGGCGTCATCACTCCCCTGTCCGTTCCCCGGCGAAGGCCGGGGCCCAGTCTCGGCGCGAAGCGCCGAACGCGCTACCGCGCGCCATTAGTAGTGGGGCTGGGCCCCGGCCTTCGCCGGGGAACGGAGACGATGATCGGCCCACGTCACCCGCAACCTCCCCCGCCACCAGCCGTTGGGCGGGGAACAAGGAGGCGCATCATGAGCCAAATAACGATCGGACGGCGCGGCCTCCTCAAAGCTACGGCGCTGCTCGCCGCAACCCCCGCCTTCGCGCAGCAGGGCGACGGCACCGACTGGCACGCGCTCGCCGCAGACGTCCGCAATGAGATGCGCTGGGCGTGGCATAACTACCGCCGTCTCGCCTGGGGTCGCGACGAGATCATGCCGATCAGCGGCGGTCATTCGCGCTTCCCGCTGAAGAACCACGATCTCGGCCTCAGCCTGATCGAGGCGATGGACACGCTGTGGGTGATGGGCCTAGACGCGGAGTTCGCCGACGCGCTCGGCTGGGTGAAGACGCATCTGAGCTTCGATGTCGACGGCGAGGTGTCGGTCTTCGAAACCTCGATCCGGCTATTGGGCGGGTTGCTATCGGCCTATCACGCCTGCGGCGATCCCGTGCTGCTGGCGAAGGCGCGCGATCTGGGCAACCGGCTGCTTCCCGCCTTCGCGACGCCGACGGGGATGCCGTATCGCTTCGTCAACCTGCGCACCGGCGCGGTACGCGACCCGATGACCAACCCCGCCGAGGTCGGCACCTATCTCCCCGAATGGGGCACGCTCAGCAAATGGACCGGCGACGACCGCTACCGCGCCGCGGCGAAGCGCGCGGTGGTGGCGATGTACGATCGTCGATCCCGGATCGGGCTGCTGGCGGACAGCATCGACGCGACGACCGGCACATGGCACAGTCGCCGCGCCACGGTCGGGCCGCCCTCGGACAGCTATTACGAATATCTGTGGGACGGCTGGCAGCTGCTCGGCGATGCCGAGTGCAAGGCGATGTACGACACCACGACCGCCGCGATCCTGAAATGGCAATGCGTCCGGTCGGGCGACCGGACATGGTTCAACGACGTGGATTTCGAGGAGGGGGGCCCCCTGACCGACGAGCAGGACGAACTCGCCTCCTTCTATGGCGGGCTATTGGCGCAGGGCGGCGCCCCGGTCGTCGGCGCGGCCTATACGCGGGCCTGGGCGCAGGTGCAGGACAAATTCGGCATCCTGCCCGAGGGTTACGAATATCTGGGCGACAACCCGACGCAGGTGACCAATGCGCTTCGGCCGGAACTCGCGGATGCGGCCTTCAACCTGTGGTTGCTCGATCGGTCGCCGGAATGGCGGATGGTCGGGCGGACGCACTTTCTCAACATGAAACGCTGGAACCGCACCCGGTTCGGCTATGCCGACATCGCCGACATCACGACGCGGCCGATGACGGTGTCCGATCATTGCCCCGGCTATTGGTGGTCCGAGCAGATGAAATATTACTATCTGCTGTTCTCGGACACGCCGCGGTTCGATTATGCGAAGAACTATCTTTCGACGGAGGGGAACGTGTTGCTAGGGTTGCGGCGGGCTTAGCCGATTGTTGTCGCTTCCCCCCCCCCCGCTCGTCCCCCCGGGCTTGACCCGGGGCCCCGCTTCTTTTTGTGGGCCGAAGAAGCGGGACCCCGGCTCAAGGCCGGGGTGACGGGTAGAGGCTGTTGGCGGATAGCTGCGGCGGCTTGCGCCGCCGAGTGAAGCGGTCGGACATCCCCCGGATGTCCGCCCGCTTCACTCCCATTCAATGGTCCCCGGCGGCTTCGACGTATAGTCATAGACCACCCGGTTGATCCCGGCGACCTCGTTCACGATCCGCGTCGCCACCCGCGACAGGAACGCGCCGTCGAACGGGTACACGTCCGCGGTCATCCCATCCACCGACGTCACCGCGCGGAGGCCGCAGACCGAATCATACGTCCGGTGGTCGCCCATGACGCCCACCGTCTTTACCGGCAACAGCACCGCGAACGCCTGCCAGATCGCGTCGTACAAGCCGGCGTTCCGGATTTCCTCGAGATAGATCGCATCCGCCTTGCGCAGGATGTCGCACCGCTCCTTCGTGACCTCTCCCGGGATGCGGATCGCGAGGCCGGGGCCGGGGAACGGGTGTCGGCCGACGAACGCCTCGGTCAGCCCCAATTCGCGGCCCAGCACGCGCACCTCGTCCTTGAACAATTCGCGCAAGGGCTCGACGAGCTTCATGTTCATGCGCTCGGGCAGGCCGCCGACATTGTGGTGGCTCTTGA
>CAXTVB010000057.1:0-12548 GCA_964247555.1 uncultured Sphingomonas sp.
GGCGTTCGGCGAGCGAAAGGCCCTTGTCCCCGCCCAGCCGGATCAGCCTCTTGCCTTCCTCCACGCCGTCGGTCGGGGCGTCGAACGTGTCGTCCGTCATCCGCCCCGGAGCGCCGCGATGTTGGCGGCGTAGCCGGCAGGCCCGTCGCGGAAGACCGACGTCCCCGCCACCAGCGCGTCCGCGCCCGCGGCGATGCAGCGCGCCGCCCAGTGGGCATCGACGCCGCCATCCACCTCCAGGTCGATCGCGCGGCCCGTCTGGTCGATCATCCGCCGGATGGCCTCGATCTTCTTCAGCTGGTTCTCGATGAAATGCTGTCCGCCGAATCCGGGATTGACGCTCATGACCAATATCAGGTCGGCGAGATCGAGCAGATAGTCGAGCGCCTTCGCCGGCGTCCCCGGGCACAGCACGACCCCCGCGCGCTTGCCGAGCGCCTTCACATGCTGGAGCGACCGGTGGATATGCGGCCCCGCCTCGACATGCACGGTCAGCGTGTCCGCGCCCGCTTCGGCGAAGGCGTCGAGATACGCATCGACCGGCGCGATCATCAGGTGGACGTCGAACGGTTTTTCCGTGTGCGGGCGGATCGCCTTCACGATCGCGGGGCCCATCGAGATGTTGGGCACGAAATGCCCGTCCATGACATCGATATGAATCCAGTCCGCCCCGGCCTCGTCGAGGCTGCGAACCTCGTCGCCCAGCCTGGCGAAATCGGCGGAGAGGATGGAAGGGGCGATGCGGACGGAATTCATGGCGTAACTCTAGGGGGCGGGCGGCTGGAGGTCCACTGCGCGCATTTCATCCGTCGGCATGCCAACCGATAATCCTCCCCCGCCAGGGGGAGGTGGCGCCGAAGGCGACGGAGGGGGAGGTGGGCGATCCTAAGGTAACGGAGGACAGACCCTATCGCCCCCTCCGTCAGGCTTCGCCTGCCACCTCCCCCTGGCGGGGGAGGATTGTTGACTACGCGATCGCCATCACCCCCGCCGCGCCATCGCGCGCGCCAGGTCGGTGACCGCGACCTCGGCCAGCACGTCGCCGGCATTGCCCGGTGCCATCACCGCCCGCTCCGCGGCTCGCACCCGGGCGAGGCCGCGGGCGAGGGACACCGGCGTCCAGCGGCGGAGCGCGCGGCCGGTCGCCGCCTCTTCCTTGAAGAACACGCGGTGGCGTTTCATCACCGTATCGACGCCCTCGCCGCGGTCGATCTCCGCGCGCATCTCGGCCAGCGCGATCAGCCGCCGGGCAATCGCGCGCAGCCAGGGAATGGGCGAGGTACGGGCGTCCGCCAGCCGGGCGAGTTCATGGCCGAGATCGGCGGGGCGTCCCTCGATCACCGCGTCGACCGCGCGCTGCATCTCGGCATCGCCCAGGTCCGCGCCGATCGCGTCGATCGCGGCGTCGTCCAGCTCCCGTGGCCGGTCGGGCGCGGCGTCGAGATACAGCGCCAGCTTCTCGATCTCGCGCGCCATGATCGCCCGGTCGCCGCCCGCCGCCTCCGCGATGCGCCGGCCGACGCTGCCGTTGGTCCGAAGGCCGTGGTCGTGCGCCAGCCGGACCGCGATCTGCTCGGCCTCCGCGGCGCTCGGCGCATAGCAGGCGAACGCCATCGCCGTGGGCGAATCGAGCGCCAGCTTGACGATCTTCGCGGTCGATTTCACGGCCGGCGCGATCGCGACGACCGGGTTGCCGGCATGCGCCGCGCTTAGCAGCGTCTGGAACGCGTCGAGCGTTTCCTCCCCCGCCGGGGCGATGCGGATATGCCGCGCGCCGCCGAACAGCGACATCGACGCCGCCTCGTCCGCCAGCCGCGCCGGATCGGATTTCAGCGTCGCACCGTCCAGGTCGATCCGTTCGGCATCCGCCCCCATCGCGATCTGCAACCGGCGGGCGAGTTCGCCCGCGACCGCTTCGTCCGGGCCGTGGAGCAGGAACAGGCGGATGTCCCCGCCGGGCTTGTCCAGCGCGGCGCGAAGCTGGTTCGCGGTCGCCTTCACTTGGCAGCGGGCGGCGCGGTGATCCGGCGATGCGCATACAGCGCGATGCGGGCGACGACGCGGTCCGCGACGATCTCCGACAGCCGTTCCAGCGCGCTGTTCTCCGCCGCGATCGTCGCATATTCCGAACTGACGACGTCGATGCCGGCATCGTAGCTGGACGTCGCGTCGAGCAGCGTCGTGCCGCTCGCCAGATCGACCAGCTGGTATCGCGCGCGGAGCGTCCGCCGCTCGCGCGTCACGCTGTTGTCCAGCTGGACGCCCAACCCCTCGATCTGATCGTTGAGCCGCACGTCCAGCCGGTAGAGCGGGGCGGCCCCCTCGGTCGACAGCCGGTCCTTCAGCGCGTTGGCGACGAGCCAGCCCGACTTGCCCTGGATCGGCGACACCTCGACCCGGTCCAGCGCCTGCGCGACCGCGCCCGACGACCCGCCCGAGTAGAGCGGATGCAGCCCGCACCCGGCGAGCGGTAGTGCCAGCGCGACGAGGAGCGCGATCCTCTTCATGCGACGAGGTTCACGAGACGATCGGGCACGACGATCACTTTCCTGGGTTCGGCCCCCGCCAGCACGCGCTGGACCGCGGCGTTGGCCCGCGCCGCCGCCTCGATCGCCTCGCGCGGCGTGCCCTTCGGCAGCACCAGCGTGTCGCGCAGCTTGCCGTTGACCTGCAGCGCGATCGTGACCTCGTCGTCGACCAGCAACGCCGGGTCGACCGCCGGCCACCCCGCATCGGCGATCAGCCCGTCGTTCGCGGCTTGCGCCCAGGCCTCCTCCGCCAGATGCGGCACCATCGGGCTGGCCAGCAGCAGCATCGTGCGCGCGGCGTCCTGCCGGTCGCGCGACGGTGCGGCCTTCTCGATCGCGTTCGCCAGCGTGTAGAGCAGCGCCACCGCCTTGTTGAACTGCAACCCCTCGATCGCGTCCGCGACGCCCGCGGTGGTGCGGTGGACCAGCTTGCGCAGCGCCACGTCGTCGCCGGTCTGCGGTTCGCCGGCCTCGGTCAGCCGCCACAGCCGCTGGACGAAGCGCCAAGCGCCCTCGATCCCGTTCTCGCTCCATTCCAGGTCGCGTTCGGGCGGGCTGTCGGAGAGCATGAACCACCGCACTGCGTCCGCACCGTACTGGTCGACGATCGGTTCGGGATCGATCGTGTTCTTCTTGGACTTGGACATCTTCTCGATACGGCCGGTCGTGACGGCACCGCCCGTCGCGCGTTCGGTGCCGTCCTCGATCTCGTCGGGCGACAGCCAGCGCCCGTCCGTGGACTTATACGTCTCGTGCGTCACCATCCCTTGCGTGAACAGCCCGGCGAACGGCTCGGCGATGTCCAGCATGCCGATATGCTTCAACGCGCGCGTCCAGAAGCGCGCGTAGAGCAGGTGCAGGATCGCATGCTCGACCCCGCCGATATACTGGTTGACCGGCAGCCACTGCTCCGCGCCCGCGCGGTCGAACGGCTTGGCGTCCGGCTGGCTGGCGAAGCGGAGGAAATACCAGCTCGAATCGACGAAGGTGTCGAGCGTATCCGTCTCGCGAACCGCGTCCGCGCCGCAGGACGGGCAGGCGATATGCTTCCAGGTCGGATGCCGGTCGAGCGGGTTGCCGGGGATCGTGAAGGACACGTCGTCGGGCAGGACCACGGGCAACTGGTCCGCGGGCACCGGCACCACGCCGCAGGCCGTGCAGTGGATCATCGGGATCGGCGTGCCCCAGTAACGCTGGCGGCTGACGCCCCAGTCGCGGAGGCGATAGACGGTCGATCCGGTGCCCCAACCTTCGCCCTCGGCGCGTTCGATGACGGTGCGCTTGGCGTCCTCGATGTCCAACCCATTGAGAAAATGGGAATTTACTAGGCTGCCGGGGCCGGTATAGGCGACATCGCCGACGAACTGTGGCTCACTTTCGTCGCCTTCGGACACCACGCGCTTGACGGGCAGGCCGTATTTGCGCGCGAAATCCAGGTCGCGCTGGTCGTGCGCGGGCACGCCGAACACCGCGCCGGTGCCATATTCCATCAGCACGAAATTCGCGATGTAGACGGGCAGTTGCCAGTCGGGATCGAGCGGGTGCCGTGCGGTGAGGCCGGTGTCGAAGCCCAACTTCTCCTGCGTTTCCAGCGCCGCCGCGGTCGTGCCGCCCTGCTTGCACCGCACGATGAACGCGGCGGCGTCGGCACTGGTCGCGGCGATGGCCTGCGCGATCGGATGATCCGCGGCGACCGCGACGAAGCTCGCGCCGAAGATCGTGTCCGGGCGGGTGGTGAAGACCTCGACCGATCCACCGTCCGACAGGCTGAACCTGAACTGCAGCCCCTGGCTGCGTCCGATCCAGTTCTCCTGCATCAGCTTGACCTTGTCGGGCCAATGGTCGAGTGCGCCGAGGCCGTCGAGCAGCTCGTCCGCGAAGTCGGTGATCTTCAGGAACCACTGGCTCAGCTTGCGCCGCTCGACCGGCGCGCCCGATCGCCAGCCGCGCCCGTCGATCACCTGTTCGTTGGCCAGCACGGTCATGTCGACCGGATCCCAGTTGACCGCCGACTCCTTGCGATAGACCAGGCCTGCGCGGAACAGGTCCAGGAACAGCGCCTGTTCGTGTCCGTAATAGTCCGGTTCGCAGGTCGCGAGTTCGCGGCTCCAGTCGAGCGCGAAGCCCAGGCGCTTCAGTTGCGCCTTCATCGTCTGGATGTTCGCGCGCGTCCAGTTGCCGGGATGCACGCCCCGCTCCATCGCGGCGTTCTCGGCGGGCATGCCGAACGCGTCCCATCCCATCGGATGGAGCACCTCCATGCCCTTCATCCGCCGATATCGCGCCAGGACGTCGCCCATCGTGTAGTTGCGGACATGCCCCATGTGGATGCGCCCCGACGGATAGGGGAACATCTCCAGCACATAGCTACGCGGCTTGGTCGAGGCGTCGTCGGCCCTGAACGTCTGGCGTTCGTCCCAGACCTTCTGCCACGTCGCGTCCGCCTTCAGCGCGTTGAACCGCGACGCCATTGCCGGTCCTCAGCCCTGGACGGACGCGCGGCGCATGTCGCGGGCCTTGGTCAGGATCAGGTCCTCCAGCTTCTGCACCGTCGCGGCACGCACCGGCGCGGCGACCCAGTCGCTGCCCGAACGCACCTGGCGGATCGCGGCGACCGACAGCGCGTCGGCGCGCAGATCCTGGTCGAGGATCGACACCGTGACCTTGATCCGCTCGCCCGGGGTCTGCGGATTGACGTACCAGTCGGTCACGATGACGCCGCCGTTCGAATCGGTCTGGATGAGCGGCATGAAGCTCAGCGTCTCCAGCGTCGCGCGCCACAGATAGCTGTTGACGCCGATCGTCGTGACCTTCGATGGCGCCATCGCCTCGACCTTGGGGCGATGCGCCCCGTGATGGATGCACCCGGTCAGGGCGAGCGCGCTGATCGACAGCAGCGCCATGGACGCGGTGCGTGGGCGGCGGAACATGGGGCGGTATCCTGACAGGTTGGGAAGCAAGCACGGCCTGTAGCAGGCGGCGAGGGCCGGTCGCAAGCTGGCGTGGTACCGCCCGCGGATTGTGGGCGATTTGCAACACTCGCCTTTAATCGCCACCGGACCGGTGGTTGCGCAGCGCCCAATCGTTATAGAGACGTTGGAAGAAACGGTTAAAGGACGGGAGCAGTCGTGAACGCCAGGGGCGTCATCGTGGGGATCGTGGCCGGGGCGCTTGTCGCCGCGGGTGCCGTCGTCGCGCCTGCCTTCGGTGCCTACGAACAGGTCGCCCGCGTCGCGAAGCGGGCGCCGACCGCGGCGCGCGCGCTGGGTGGTTTCACCCCGGCCGCCGCCGATCCCCGGCTGGCGGCGCTCTTCGCGCGCGGCGGGATCGACCCGACCGATTTCCACTTCACGCCGGCCGAGACGCGCCGCACCAACCGCAGCGTGACGATCGCGGTCCGCGCGCGCTCGAACCAGGTTTCGCTCGCCGACTCGACGCGCCTCGCGGCCGCTCCGCCGGCGACCGCGATCGGCCTCGCCCCGATCGCGTATAATCTGGGCGCCGCGATCGGCTGGAAACGGCTCGCGATCTCCGGCGACATGGCGCATGTCGACCTGGCCGGTGCACCGGGCAGCCGCGACGCCGCGGATCTGTCGGTCACCTATGCCGGCCGTCGCCTGAGCGGCCGGTTGAAGGCGTTTGCCGAACATCCGCTGACCGCAGGGCCGCAGCTGGCGTCCGAGATGCCGAGCTATTCGGTCGATGTCAGCAGCTCCTATGCGCTGACGCACAATCTGGATGTGACCGCGGGCGTCCGCTACCGCGCGGATCGCGACCGGTTGGCGCCGTCGATCGTCGATGCGACGCACGACAGCCAGGCGGTCTATCTGGGCACCGCCTTCCGCTTCTGATCCACTGGCGGCGCGTGAAGCGCGTCGATCGCCGCCCAGCCGTCGAAGCCCAGATGCGCGATCCGTCGAAACCGCCGCGCGTCCATCCCGCCTAGAGCGACGATCCGCACTTTCCGTCCCGCGGCGATCCGCCGTGCGGCCATGACGCCGATCCCCGGCGCCCCAGGATGCGACCGAGTGGCGAAGACCGGCGAGACGAAGAGCGTCGTCGCCCCCCGGACGATCCCTGCCGCCGCCTCGCGCCGATCATGCGCCGGCCAGGTCGCCGGGCGCGATCCCGCGGGGCCTTGACCATGAGTCGGGCTGCGGCCGAAGCGCTGCGGCCCTGCGACCACCAGCGCCAGCCGCCGCGCCGCTGCGATCCGCCGGACGCGCAAGAACAGCGCCCGCCGCGCGTCCGGTTGGGTCGCGTGATGCCGGAACACCACACCCGCGCCCGGCGGCAGCGCGCGTAGCGCCGGCCATAGCGCGTTGCCCATCCGTTCGTCGGTCATCAGCCAGACAAGAGGGTTCCGGGGCAGCATCCGCCTGCCTATAGCGCAGCCATGGACGCAGACATCAATCGCCGCCGCGACGACGTACTGGCGCGCATCGCCCGGGCGGCGGCGCTGGCCGAGCGATCGCCGCCGACGCTGATCGCGGTATCGAAGACGCACCCCGCCGATGCCATCATGCCGCTGCTGGCGACCGGCCAGCGCGATTTCGGGGAGAACCGGGTGCAGGAGGCGGCGGAAAAATGGCCGGGGTTGCGCGCCGACCATCCGGATGTCGTGTTGCACCTCATCGGCCAGCTCCAGTCGAACAAGGCGGACGAGGCGGTGCAGCTGTTCGACGTCCTCCACTCGGTCGACCGCCCCTCGCTCGTCGCCGCGCTGGCGCGGGCGATGGACAAGGCGGGCCGGCGGCCGGATTGCTTCGTCCAGGTCAATATCGGCGACGAGGCGCAGAAGGGGGGCTGCGCGATCGCCGACCTGCCGCACCTGCTCGCGGAAGCACGCGTCGCGAACCTGCCCGTCGTCGGCCTGATGTGCATCCCGCCCGCCGATACCGAGGCCGCGCCGTACTTCGCGCTGCTGGCGAAACTGGCGCGCGACGAAGGGCTGAGCGGATTGTCGATGGGCATGTCGGACGATTTTGAAACCGCGGCGATGCTGGGCGCGACCTATGTCCGCGTCGGCAGCGCCTTGTTCGGAGCACGTGGGTGATGCGGGTACGGTTCGATGCCTTGCTGTTCGATTTCGACGGCGTGCTGATCGACAGCGAATATGCCGGCAACCGGCAGCTTGCCGAGTGGCTGACGCAGGCGGGGCATCCGACGACGCTCGAGCAATCGATGACTCGGTTCATGGGGCTGGCGGGGAAGGATTTCCTGGCGGCGATCGAGCGCTGGATCGGGCGTCCCGTCCCGGAGGCATTCCACACCGCGCGCGAGGAGGAGAATGCGCGCGTGATGGCCGAGGGGATCGCCGCGGTGACCGGCGCGGTCGCCTTCGTGCGCGCGCTTCCGGCCGACCTGCCGCGCGCGGTCGTATCGTCGAGTTCGACCGAATGGATCCGGCGGCATCTGGACCATATCGGCTTGGCCGACGCGTTCGGGGACCACATCTATTCGGGCCGCGAGCATGTCGCGAACGGCAAGCCCGCGCCGGACCTGTATCTCTACGGTGCCGCTGCGCTTGGCGTCGCGATCGCGGATTGCGCGATCATCGAGGATTCGCCCGTCGGCGCGACGGGTGCGGTGGCGTCCGGAGGCTATGTGATCGGCCTGACCGCGGGCCGGCATTGCGGCGACGGGCATGGCGACCGGTTGTCCGCGATCGGCGTGGATGCGGTGGCGGACGACTTCGCCGAGGTCGCGCGGCTGTTGGGGTGATCGGGGCGGCGGTGCAGGCGACGCTGGATGCGTTCTCCTGCGAAAGCAGGAGCCCAGGATCACGAGCGGCGACCATCGTTACTCTGGGTTCCTGCGTTCGCAGGAAAACGCTGATGGTGCATATGACGGGAAACCGTTTCAGCGGGCATCGCAAAGCAGGACCCGTCTCGAGCGTTGACCCACCCAGACGGACGGAGGAATCGCCATGCTTCCCCTCATCATTCTCGCCGCCGCGATGGCCGCGGCCTGTCCGCCAGCCGACATCACCGAATCGCCGCGATTATACGAGGTGACCGCCGGTGCCCGGCTGTCCTTCTATCGCACGTCCGATTGCGCCGATGCATCGTGTGCAGAACGGGCGTATGTCGTCCCCGGCGACCGCGTCGTCGTCTATCAACATAGCGGAAGACGCAGCTGTGCGATCTTCGAGGCGGCGCGCGAAACGACGGGGTGGGTGGACAGCGATCGGCTTTGGGCGGACGTCGCCGCGTCGCATCTTCCCGCGTCCGCCTGGACCGGCACCTGGTATGACGGCGACGACCAGATCCGGTTGCGGCAGCAGGCGGGCGATCGGCTGCGGGTAGATGGCAACGCTTATTGGCCCGGCGCCCACCCGACGAAGGACTGGCCTTCGGGATGGCCGCATATCGGCCAGCTCGGCGGCACGGGGACGGTGATCGGCAACCGTGTCGATTACGGCGAAGGCGACGAAGGCTATGCCTGCCGGGCGACGATGCGGCTGCTCGGCGAGTATCTGCTGGTGACCGACAACGGCAATTGCGGCGGCGCGAACGTGCGGTTCACGGGCATCTACCAGCGCAAGCACGGCCGCTCATAGCTGATGTCCCGTCCGATCCCGCTTCGTCGCGAGATAGCGTTCGTTGTGCGGATTTGGCGGCAGATGGTGGGGAATGCGTTCGACGACATCGATCCCCGCCGCCGCCAGCGCCGCGACCTTGGCGGGGTTGTTGGTCAGCAGCCGCACCCTGTCCTGCCCCATCAGCGTAAGCATCCGCGCCGCCACCCCGAAATCGCGCGAATCGACCGCGAAGCCCAGCCGGGTGTTCGCGTCCACCGTATCGAAGCCCTGGTCTTGCAGCGCATAGGCACGCAGTTTGTTGACCAGCCCGATCCCGCGTCCCTCCTGGCGGAGATAGAGCAGAATGCCCCATCCGCCGGCGCGGATCGCGGCGATCGCGGCGTGCAGTTGCGGGCCGCAATCGCATTTGAGGCTGCCCAGCACGTCGCCGGTCAGGCATTCGCTGTGCAGGCGCACCAGCGGCGCGTTGCCATCGGGTTGGCCGATCAGCAGCGCGACATGCTCGTCCGCGCTTTCCGGCGAGCGGAACGCGACGATTTCCGCATCCTCGGCGCCGGCCACGGGCAAATGCGCGCGCGTCGCGATCGTCAGCCGGGCGGCATCCTCGTGCGCGTCGATGTCCGCGGCGGTCAGCGTGACCGCGGGATCGTCGCCACCGGTGAAGAAGGCGGGCAGCAGCCCCGCGATCCGCGCTAGCCTCAGCGCCGCCGTCGCCGCCGCGCGATCCGCCAGCGGCCGCGTGCGGAATGGGCCCTTCATCGGGTAGGCGAGATCGAATTGCGGATCGGCAAGCGCGGTCGCGGCGGCGAAATCGATCCATGGCGCGCGGTCGACCAGCACCGGCGCGTCAGGCACCGCGGCGTCGATCTGGTTGGCGAGCTTCAACGTGGCGGCACGCCCCGCCGACAGCAGGATCGGCGCCGTGCCCGCGGGATCGAACGCCGCGAGCCGGTCCGGATCCCCGGTCTCGATCGCCAGCAGCACCAGACCATCGATCGCGATCGGCCAGCCCCGCCGCAGCGCGTCGACCGCGCGTGCCGCGGCGCGGGGATCGGTCAAAATGCGAACTCGGTCAGAATCGGGATATGGTCGCTGGGCTTCAGCATGCTGCGGCAATCCTCGAACACCCGGTGCCCGGTCGCCGCCTTCGCCGCGTCGCCCGTCGCCCACATATGATCGAGCCGCCGCCCGCGATCGGACGCCGCCCAGTCCTTCGCGCGGTAGCTCCACCAGGTGTAGAGGCGGCTCGGCGCCGGGTGGAAATGCCGGCCCAGATCGGTCCAGTCGTTCGAGGCCTTCAACGCATCGAGCGCGGCGACCTCAACGGGCGTATGGCTGACGACGTCCAATAGCTGTTTGTGGCTCCAGACATCCGATTCGAGCGGGGCGATGTTGAAATCGCCGGTCAGGATCGTCGGCCCATCCAGCGTATCGGACCAGCGCGTCATGCGATCCAGGAAATCGAGCTTCTGGCCGAATTTGGGGTTCGCGTCGCGGTCGGGGATGTCGCCGCCGGCGGGGACGTAGACATTCTCCAGCCGCACGCCGTTCGCCAACCGTACGCCGATATGGCGCGCCTCGCGATTCGCCTGCCAGTCGAGACGGTCGTCGGCCTCGATCGGAACGCGCGATACGATCGCGACGCCGTGATGCATCCGCTGGCCGTGGAGCATGATGTGGCGGTAGCCGAGCGCGCGGAACGCATCCGCGGGGAAGTCGCCATCGATGACCTTCGTTTCCTGCAGGCACAAGATGTCGGGTTCGACGTCGCGCAGGAACTGCTCGACGATGCCGATCCGGAAGCGGACCGAGTTGATGTTCCAGGAGACGATCTTCACGGGGGCGCAGATAGGAAGTTTCTTGGGGTTCGTCACCCTGTGCCGGGTGGGGGTAGCGCCGCGGCTAAGCCGCGTCGTCGGCCATGGCTGTGCCCCGCCGGCCGTGCCCGGGCGTCGTGCGCCTTCGCGCATGCGCCCTTCGCAGAAAGGCCCCCGCTCCGGGGGCATGGAGCGAGGGCCGACCTAGCGTTCGTCACGCAGGCGGGAAACGAGCCGACCAGGCAACAGGGGGAAAATCCTGGAACCGACCCGCATCCGCAAGGACGCCTCTAGCCGGGCCAACCTGTCGCGCGGATGAATGGGCGCGAGGGCTCCTGTTCAGTTTCGACCCGTTGGCGGTCGCGGGTCGTTCCAGCGGAACGCATCGTCGCCGACCGACCCGCCATAGACCTGCTTCGACAGCCGGATCGTCGTGCGGTTGTTCTGGCTGTCCAGCGCGACCCATCCTTGCAGCAATAGGCCTGCCGGCGCCGCCGCATCGCGCGCGAAGATCAGCGTGATCCGGCCATATTCGGGATGTTTCGGGTCGTTCGCCTCGACACTGACGACGCGCGGATCGGCGGTGGGCACGACCTTGGCATAGCGACCGATGTCGCGGCTGGGGTCGAGCAACACGCCCAGCGGCGAATTCTTGATCGGCCAGCGCTGCACCTGCTTGACCGAATAATCGATGAAGGTCAGCGCGCCGCCTTCCGCCACGATCAGCAGCGGGACGCCCTTCTGATACTGGAAGCGGATGCGGCCCGGCTGCTTCCACGTCAGCGTCCCCGTCAGCACCCGCCCGTCGCGATCGGTCTGCGCGAAATTGGCGGTCATCGTCGTGATCGCCTGGAGATGGCGCTGAACGAGCGCCAGATCGCCGGCGGGCTGTTGCGCGGTCAGCGGGGCGGACAGGACGATGGCGACCGACGCCAGCGCCGGGAAGGGGATGCGGAACATGTGTCTCTCCTGTGGCGCGATCCATCGCCGCCCACCTTTGAACGCGTGCTGAACCTGTACGAGCAGCCAACAGCACCATTCGCTTTGAATCATCCTCGTGTTCCTGCGAGCGCAGGAACCCAGGGTAACGATCGTCGCGGCTTTCGACCTTGGGCTCCTGCGTTCGCAGGAGAACGGGTTCAGATCGCATGCCCCTCGGCATCGCGCAGCACTTCGCGCCGGCCGACATGGTCCGGCCGGCCGACGATGCCATCCTTCTCCATCCGTTCGATCAGCCGCGCCGCCGAGTTGTAGCCGATGCGCAATTGCCGCTGGAGCCAGCTGGTCGACGCCTTTTGCGATTCGCACACCAGCTGGATCGCGCTGCGATATTGCTGGTCCTCCGCCGAATCCTCCCCGGTCGGCGCGCCCTCCAGTGCGAAACCGTCCTCGGGCTCCTCGGTCACCGACGAGATGTAATCGGGCTGCCCCTGTGCGCGCCAGTGATCCGCCACGAGGCGCACCTCGTCGTCGCTGACGAACGGACCGTGGACGCGCACGATGCCCTTGCCGCCGGGCATGTAGAGCATGTCGCCCTTGCCCAGCAGCTGTTCGGCGCCCTGTTCGCCCAGGATGGTGCGCGAATCGATCTTCGACGTGACGTGGAAGCTGATCCGCGTCGGCAGGTTCGCCTTGATCACGCCGGTGATGACGTCGACC
>CAXTVB010000058.1:0-12523 GCA_964247555.1 uncultured Sphingomonas sp.
GCCGCGGTGGCGTTCCAGTTCGCGGCGTTGACCGTGCTGACGGTGCAGCTCCAGCGTCTGTTCATCGCCCAGGCCGCGGCGCTTCGGCATGCGCGGGAGTTGACCGAACTCGCGGAGGAGGAGCGGCGACTGACGATATTGGCGCTGGATCAGGCGCGCGCCGCCGAAGCCGAGGCGGCGCGCCACCGCCACGAACGCGAGGTGCATACCGCGCGGGTCGCGGTCGAGCGGCGCGGCGAGCTGATGACCCTGGCGAACGAATTCGAACGATCGGTGACGACGATGGTCAAGCGGATCGGCGAGGCGACCAAGCGGCTGGAGGCGTCGGCGGTCGAGCTGGAGGACGTGACCAGCGGCGCCACGCGCGAGGCCGACGGCGTCGCCACGGGCGCGAGCAGCGCGGCGTCCGACGTCGCGCGGATGGCGTCGTCGATCCGCGACCTGTCGCTGTCGATCCGCACCATCGCGACCGCCGCGGACCAGCAATTCGCGCTGACCGACAAGGCGGGCGAGGAGGCGCGCAGCAGCGTCGTCGCGGTCGCCATGCTGGAGGAACATGCGGTCAAGATCGAGGGATTCCTGGACGATATCCGCAACATCGCGAGCAAGACCAATTTGCTGGCGCTGAACGCCACGATCGAAGCGGTTCGCGCGGGCGATGCCGGGCGCGGCTTCGCGGTGGTGGCGGCCGAGGTGAAATCGCTGTCGTCCGAGACCAAATCGGCGAGCGACCGGATCAGCACCCTGATCGCCGGCATCCGCAAGGGCGTCGCGGACACCGGGGACAAGCTGCGCGTCGTGAACGGCGCGATCGGCCAGGTCTCCGCCGCCGCGTCCGGGATCGTGGTCGCGATCACCGAACAGCGATCGACCGCGAAGGACGTCGATGCGGGCGCGAGCCGCGTCGTCGGCACCGCGACCGACGTCGAACACCGCATCGGCAGCGTCGCCAAGGCGGCGGGCACCGCATCCTCGCTCTCCGTCGCGGTCCGCAGCAGCGCGACCGACCTGGCGGTCAGCGCGCGCGATCTGCGATCGTCGACGGACCTGTTCGTGTCGTTCCTGAAGGGCGACGAGCTGGCGGCTTAGGCTAGGTCCGTTTTCCTGCGAAAGCAGGAACCCAGGGTAACGATCGTCCACGCTCGTGGCCTCTGGGCACCTGCATTCGCAGGAGCACAGGCACGTCGAATCAAACCGGTGCCGCGTCCGCCCCGGCGCCGTAATGGTGCCATGCGAAGATCGCCGCCGCGCCGCGGTGCGGGCGCCACGCTTCCGCCACGTCGCGCGTCAGTTTCTCGCTCGGCCGGGCGTCGTGGCCGAGGATCCGCCCGACCTCGATCTGCACCGCCAGGTCGCCCGCGGGCCAGATGTCGGCGCGGCCTTCCGCGAACAGCAGATAGATTTCGGCGGACCAGCGGCCGATGCCCTTGACGCGGACCAGCGCCGCGATCGCGTCCTCGTCGTCCGTGGGTAGCGCGGCGAGGTCGAGCCGGCCGCTCGTCACCTCGTCCGCCAGGCTGCGCGCATAGCTCGCCTTCTGTCGCGACAGTCCGGCGCTGCGCAGCGCATCGTCGGTGGCGAGCGCGATCACCGCCGGGTCGGTCGCGTCGCCGACGACGGTGTTCAGCTTGCGCCACACCGCCTCCGCCGAGGCGACGCTGACCTGCTGGCCCAGGATCGTGCGCAGCAGCGTCGCGAAGCCGCGGGCGCGCAGCCGGGGGGGCGGATAGCCGACCCGCCCGATCGCCGCGGCGAAGGCGGGCTCGCACGCGGCCAGCGCATCGCAGGACGCGCGCAGCTGTTCCGCGCTCAGGCCCATGAGAATTTGGCGTATCGGAAATCGCACCGCGATGCTTGATCGCGTGGACGGGGCGCGGCATGGCGCAGGCGATCGAAATACGGGGACTGCATGATGCCGACGCTTATCGTGACGACGCGCGAAGGGGAAGAACGCTCGCTGGACGGCGAAGCGGGGCTGTCGGTGATGGAGGTCATCCGCGACGGCGGGATCGACGAGATCCTGGCGCTGTGCGGCGGCTGTTGCTCGTGCGCGACCTGCCATGTGCATGTCGACCCGGCATTTGCGGACAAATTGCCGACGATGAGCGAGGACGAGAACGACCTGCTCGATTCGACCAGTGACCGGACCGCGACGTCGCGGCTGTCGTGCCAGATCCCGTTTTCGGATGTGCTGGACGGTCTCAAAGTTACGATTGCCGCAGAAGACTGACGGCCGCGGTCACGAACCGCGCGAGCGCCCGGCACGGCCGGCGGGGACGCGCAGCGTACCGTCCGAAGCCACGACGGCGACCGCCCTTTTACCGGTGGGCTTCCTTCTCTTCTCCCCTCCCGCAAGCAGGAGGGGAGGTAGAAGAAGCGTCCCCGCTTTCGCGACGACGAAGGGCGCGCCTACTTCCCCCCGGCGAACCGCAGCACCGCGGTGGGCGCGTCCTTCGACAGCGGCGTCGCATGCCAGACGATCGTCTTGCGACCGCCGACCGTCTTCACCCCGTCCTCGTTGTTCTGGCTGACGATCTCGGCATCCGTCGACAGCGTGAAGATCCCGTCCAGCTTGCTCGTGGCGGCGTCGCTCATACCGCCGAACGGACCGTCGGTGCCCGCCTTCGCGAACGCCGGTGCCTTGACCCGGACGGTGCTGCCGTTGCGCAATTCCAACGCTATGAACGGCATGACGATGGCGGCCGCGTCCAGGTTCACCGGGTAGACGAAGTCATGGTCGAGCACGCCCTTGATCGCGTAATCGACCATGAAGCGACCGTCGCCCAGATAGTCGACCTTGCGATAGCCAAGTTCCTTCGACAGCGTCTCCGCGATCTGCCGGTTCTTGCGATCCAGTTCCGCCTTCGCATCGGCGGTCGCGGTGGGCGAAGGCGTGGTCGCGGCCGATTTGCCGGGACCGCCCTTGGCCGCGCCAGCCGCCATCATCCCCGCCATCCCCTTGGCCATCTCGGCCGAGGGATCGACCGAAATCACCTCGCCGACGAACGTGAAGGCGAAGCTGCGATCCGCGCCGATGTCGAGCGTCGCGGTGAACTTGCCCGGCGTGAACAGGCAGCTGGTCAGGACCAGCGGCATCGCCAGGATCAGCAGAAGTCGAACCCACCGTGCCGCCATCATGCCATCCCTTCGTCCGTGCCCGCTCAGCCCCGCGCCGCCACCGCATATAGCGCGATCGCCGCCGCGTTGGACACGTTCAGACTTTCGACCGCGTCGGAGATTGGCAGCTTCGCCAGCTCGTCGCAATGCGCCTCGGTATTCTGGCGCATGCCCTCGCCCTCCGCGCCGACGACGATCGCGGTCTTCTGATCGCCCAGCGTATCCGCCAGCGTCCGCGGCGCGTGCCCGGTCAGCCCGATCCGCCAGAACCCCGCCTCGCCGATCTCGTCCAGCGCCCGCGCCAGATTGACGACGCGCACCCAGGGCACGCTCTCCAGCGCGCCCGACGCGGCGCGCGCGACGGTGCCCGATTCGGGGGGCGCATGCCGATCCTGCGTGACGATGCCGAGCGCACCGAACGCCGCGGCGGAACGCAGGATCGCGCCGACATTGTGCGGATCGGTGACCTGGTCCAGCACGACCAGCGGCCGGCGGTCGCCTTCGCCCTGCGCGATCAGGTCGCCCAGCCAGATCTCCTCGAGCGGATCGACTTCGGCCACCATCCCCTGGTGCGGGGCGTCGGACGGCACCAGCCGCGCCAGATCCGCGACCTCCGCGAAGGTCACCTGGATCGTCGACGGCAATGCCATCCCCGCCAGCGCCTCGTGCGTGCCCCAGACCTTGCGCACCACGCGTTCGGGATTGGCGAGCGCGGCGGTGACCGCGTGGCGACCCCAGAAACGGGGGCGGCCGGCAGGGGCCTGGCTGGGGCGATGGCCGCGGCGCGCCATCAGCGGCGACCGGAGGTGGGCGATGTCGTCATGGCCAGGCTGCTAGGTCGCCGACCCGCCGCGCGCAAGCACCACGGCGCGTTGACAGCGGGGAACCCGCACGGCATGGAGCCGCCTCGCTCGAAAAAGCGGCCCATCTGGACAGGTGGCCGAGTGGTTAAAGGCAGCAGACTGTAAATCTGCCCGTGCAAGCGTACGCTGGTTCGAATCCAGCCCTGTCCACCATATTCAGGCCTTGGTGCGGGCCGAGCGGCGGCCTGGCCGGCTGTCTAGCCGCTACGGGCTCAGGACGGTTCCGTCGGTCGGCGCGTCATCATCTCTTCCCATGCCCGGTCGCGCTCGGCGCGGCGTTGCTGGCGTTCCAGGCGCAATGTCCGCTTTTGCCGCGCGGCCCGGATACGGAACAGGGCCAGCAGCGCGGCCACGGTGCATAGCAGGATCACGACGATCAGCATGGCGGCATCCCCCGTTCCCGAATCGAGCGCACGCACCCCAGCATGGCACGCACGTCCTGACAATGTCGGGGCGTCAAGCTAAGGCCCTGGCTTCGCCTTTATGAACCGAAACGGGGCACAAACCGCCGATCGTCACGCATTTTTTGGAGCGGGTAACGGGAATCGAACCCGTGTATTCAGCTTGGAAGGCTGCTGTACTACCATTGTACTATACCCGCGCGCCGCGTGACCTAGCGACCCGGGCGGCGGATCGCAAGCCGGCGATGGTTCACCGCTTCCTTACCAATTCCGCGCTACACGCTCGGCCATGTATCACGACCTTACCCTGGCATCGCAGTCGAAGGCCGATCCGCGGCCGGTTTCCGCCGTCAGCAGCGGTGCCGGACTGGCGGGTCTCGCCGGACTGCTGGCGTGGCTGGGCTTCGCCGGCTGGTACGGGCTCGATGGACCCTATTCGGCGCTCGTCGACCTTGCCATGTGCGCGGTCGCGATGGCGGCGTGGTCGCTGGTCGTGGACAAGGTGCATCGCAGCGCCACGACGGGGATCGACTGGTCGAGCCCCCGGGCCTGGCGCGCGTCGCTCGACACCAGCCTGACGAAGCTCGCCGGATACTGGGCGACCTGGGCGGGGATGGCGCTGATCTACGGCACGTTCCGTTTCTACTGGGTCGGCAATTTCCAGTTCGCGATGGCGTGCTTCACGGTCGCCGCGCCGATCCTGTTCGTCGCCTCGATCCCCTATGTGTTGTGGCTCGACCGGTATCTGATCGAACCGCGCGACGGCGCCTGGGCGCTCGGCGCGTGGCTGACGGGGCAGCCGGGGATCGAACCCGGCGCGGTCGCGGGGCATCTCAGGACCTGGGCGGTCAAGACCTTCTTCCTGGCGTTCATGCTGGCGGGGGCGCCCGGCGGCTACGGCGCGTTCGTGCGCGGGATCGGGCCGGCGGTGCTGCACCAGCCGGTCGCGCTCGCCAATCTGGCGATCGGCTTCATGTTCGTGATCGACATGATCTTCGCGACCGTCGGCTATATCCTGACGTTTCGCCCACTCGATTCGCATATCCGTAGCGCGAACCCGTTCGCGGCGGCGTGGATGGCGGCGCTGATCTGCTATCCGCCGACGAGCATGATGGGGAACGGCCTGCCGCTGGATTATTCGATCGGCACGCGGGATTGGGCGTTCTGGTTCCAGTGGCATCCGGTGCTGCTCTATGCGGTCGGCGTGGCGCTCGTGGTGCTGGCGGGGATCTACGCCTGGGCGACGGTCGCGTTCGGGCCGCGTTTCTCGAACCTGACCAATCGCGGTATCCTGACGCATGGGCCGTACCGTTTCACTCGGCATCCGGCGTATCTGGCGAAGAACTGTCTGTGGTGGCTGACGACGGTGCCGGTGCTGACGATGGGGACCGGCTTCGACGCGGTGCGCGCGACGTTGATGATGGCGGCGGTCAGCGGGGTCTATTACTGGCGCGCGAAGACCGAGGAGGCGCATCTGTCGCTCGATCCGGCGTACAGGGACTATAGCGATTGGATGGAGCGGAATGCGCCGGTGCCGCGGATGTTCGCGTGGGCGAAGCGGGCGGTGGCGCGGTTTTAGGGTTTCGACCTGTCCTCACCCTTCGCCGCCTTCGGCGTCTTTTCCCTCTCCCGCCGGGAGAGGGAGGGAGCGGCGTAGCCGCGGAAGGGTGAGGGCAGGCCGGTTCGTTCCGATGAGTCTAAAAACTCTCGTCCGCATATACCTGCGACAGATCGCCCCCCCAGACGCCGTCATACCGGTCCAGCAACGTCTCCGCCGGCACCTTCCCCGATCGCACGATCTCGCGCAGCGGTTCCAGGAACCCCGTCTCGTCGTCACCGGCGCCATTCGTCCGCGCCCGCGCGGCAAGCCCCGCCCCGGCGATGTCCAGCACCGCGCCCGCGATATCGCGCAGCCGTCCGCCGCCCGGTAGCGGCGCGTCGAGCGCCAGCTTGGGCACAGCGTCGCGGAGCGCTTGGCGGTCGTCGATCTTCCAGTCCTTGACGAGGTCCCACGCCGCGTCGAGCGCGCCCTGGTCGTAGAGCAGCCCGACCCACAAGGCGGGCAGCGCGCAGATCTTGTTCCAGGGGCCCCCGTCGGCGCCGCGCATCTCGAGAAAGGTCTTCAGCCGGACCTCGGGGAAAGCGGTCGACAGATGGTCGTTCCAGTCGTCCAGCGTCGGTTTCTCGCCGGGCAGGACGGACAATTCGCCCTTCAGGAAATCGCGGAAGCTGAGGCCAGCGGCATCGATGTACCGCCCTTCGCGGAACACGAAATACATCGGGACGTCGAGCGCGTAATCGGCATAGCGTTCGTAGCCGAACCCATCCTCGAACACGAAGGGCAGCATGCCGGTGCGCGCAGGGTCGGTGTCCGACCAGATATGGCTGCGATACGACAGATACCCGTTGGGTTTCCCCTCCAGGAACGGCGAATTGGCGAACAGCGCGGTCGCGAGCGGTTGCAGCGCCAGGCCGACGCGGAACTTCTTCACCATGTCCGCTTCCGACGCATAGTCCAGATTGACCTGGATCGTGCAGGTGCGCAGCATCATGTCGAGGCCCATCGTCCCCACCCGCGGCATGTGCGACCGCATGATCGCGTAGCGGCCCTTCGGCATCACCGGCAGTTCGGCGCGCGTCTTGTCGGGCCACATGCCGAGACCCAGGAACCCGATGCCGAGCTTCTCGCCCGCCGCCTTCACCTGTTCCAGGTGGCGACCGGTCTCGGCGCAGGTCTGGTGCAGATTCTCCAGCGGCGCCCCGGATAGTTCGAACTGGCCGGCCGGTTCCAGGCTGATGCTGCCGTCCGCACCCGACATCGCGATGACGTTCTCGCCCTCATATACCGGTTTCCATCCATAGGGTTCGAGCGCGCCCAGCAGGTCCCGGATGCCGCCGGGCTCGTCGTAGGACGGCGCGTGGTGGTCGCTTAGCGCATAGACGAATTTCTCGTGCTCGGTGCCGATCCGCCAACGGTCCTTCGGCTTCTCGCCGCGCGCGAAGCTGTCGATCAATTGGTCGTGCGATTCGATGATCGGCACGTCGCTTTTCGGAACTGCGTCAGTCGTCATGGCGCGCGCCTTACGCTGCGATGAACACGCGCGCTAGGGGTGCGGCCGCGGCCTGTCGGCTACCCGGCATAGCCGTCGGATACGGGTACGCATTCGTCGACAGGGTGCGGCTGGGCGGTGGCGGTGAGATCGCTGATCCAGCATTCGTCGAGGACCGAGCAATAGCAGGCCTCGGTCTTCAGCCGGTGGCGCGCAGCGTCGAGCTTTGCCCAGATCGGGGCGTTGCCCGGCAATTCGCGCCAGGCCAGGATGGCGATGCCGTCGCGTGCGGGCAACACGCCGACGGGCGGGTTCTGGGTGACCAGTCCCCGACCCACCTGCGTGTCGGCGTCGCCCGCGGGAACGCCGCAGCATTCGCGCATGAAGGCTGCGCGGTCGGCGATCGCCTTGCCGTCCAGCGCGATCCGCAACCACTGGACCCGTGCCGGGCCGACGCCGCTGTTCTGCAAGCGCAGATCGATCGTCCTGCTGCCCGCCTGCAAGCCGTTCCGCGTCGTTTGGAACGTCAGGAACGGCCAGGAATTCGCGGCGACCAGCTTCTCCTCCGTCCGGCCATGCTCCACCGCGACGAACAGCGAGATGACCGAGATGGCGATGGCGGACAGCGCGATCGCGAGGTCGACCCAGCTATGCCCCGTCTTGTGCGCATGCGCGTGCACGTCGTCCACGCTCGTCTGTACGGGTATCTCGGCCATGCAGTCCCCCCCCGGGTCGCCGTGATCCGTCATCCTCCGCGAAGCGTCAAGCCGGCCGGATGGACCGGGCCGGAGGGTCTTGGCTGCCTCCCCCGCTCTCCGGCGGCCGCCATCCCCAGCGCCACCGCCGCCGCCAGCGGGGCATCGGCATGCTTCCCCAGGCTATCCATAACCCTCCGATAAGATTGTGGGTTCGGGATGAGGGACGCCGTTGTCACGGCGCCGCGCTTTATCTACCGCTGGCGATCGATGGGGCTCGGTTCTGGCGTTGCAGGGAAAACACATGGTGCCGCGCGGGGGGTGGTCCCGGCGCTGGCGGTCGCGCATTTCCTGGCGTTCGTCGACCGGTTCCTGATCGCGGCGACCGCACCGGTGCTGGCGGTCCGGTTCCAGTTGTCGGACTGGTGGCTGGGCGTCCTGCTCGGGCCCGCCTTCGCAGTGCCGTACGGCATCGCGGCGATCCTGTTCGGGCGGCGTGCGGATCGGGGATATGCGCGCGGGTTCGTGCTGGCGGGCGTGGCGATCTGGACGCTGGCTTCCGCATGGATCGCGTTCAGTCCGAACGCGGCGACGCTGTTCGCCGGCCGGGCGATCCTCGGGCTGGGGCAGGCGGCGTTCGTTCCGGCCGCGCTGGTCCTGATCCTGGGCCGCGCTGGCGAGGCGCGTCGTCCGCGCGCGCTGGCGATCTTCACGATCGGATCCTCGGCCGGGCGGAGCGCGGGATTGCTGATCGCGGGGGCGACGCTGGCGGCGACCGCGGCGCTCGGCATCGCGGTGGCGCCGGACGGTTGGCGCTGGCTGTTCCTGGTCACCGCATTGCCCAACGTGCTTTTGTTCGCATTCCTGGCACGCGTGATCCCTCGGCCTTCCCCGGCGGCGTTGCCGGGCTCGCCGACGCAGCCTTGGCGTCCCAAGCTGCCGGCCGCGATCTTCATGGCGGGCGCGATCGCGCCGATCCTGATCGGGCAAAGCGTGGCGGCCTGGCTGCCGATCCTGCTGGCGCGGGGACACGATCTGTCCACCGCCGATGCATCGGTGATCGCGGGGGTGCTGACCCTGGCTTCCGCGCCGTGCGGGCAGATATTGGGCGGCGTCGTGATCGCCCGCAGCGTCCGTGCGCGGACGCATCCCGGGGCGGTGGTCGCCGGCGCGCTGCTGCTGGCTTGCATCCCGCTGCTGGTGGCGAGCGTCGCGACGGCGCTGATATCGGTCGCGCTTTGCATGGCGGCGTTCAACATGGTCGCCGGCATAGCGTCCTTTGCGGGGCTGTTCGGCGTCCAGGCGCTCATGCCGGCGGCGCGGCGCGGTACGGGGAACGGCGTGTTCATCGCGATCGTCACGCTGGTCGGCGTGGGCGGTGGCCCGGCACTGACGGGGTTGTTCAGCACCATGGGGCAGCGATCGGACCTGCGTTCGCTCGACCGTGCCATCGTCGCGACCGCGGCGATCGCGGTCGCCATCGCGCTGGTCGCCGCGATCGCCAACCGGACGCGCTACCCCAGGGCCGTGTCGGCGGTCGCGGCATGATCCATCCGTCACCCACCCCGGAGCAGTTGCAGTTCGATTCCGCGACGCTCGATCCGGCGGATCAGTTCGCGCGCTACCGCGAACTCTATGCCGGCGGCGGCGATGTCAGCCTGATCGGCGGCACCTTCGCAGCGCGGGTGCGCGGCTGGCGGCTGGACCGGGCGGTGATATTCGAACGCTGGTTGAACGGGGTGGTGCACAGCCGCACGCGCGACCGCGCGGGGCGCGACGGCTTCGACCATTTCACGCTGACGCTCGTGCTGGGCGGCCAGTCGGAAATCGATGCGGGCGACGGGCCGCAGCGGATCGAACCGGGCCAGGCCATCCTGCTCGACATGCTGCAGCCGATGGCCAACGAAAGTGCCGCCGCGCATATCATCACGCTCAGCATGGCGCGCGAACGCATCGCGGCGGCAGCGTCGGGGATCGCCGGGGATCTGCACGGCCGGGTCGTCGGCGGCGAACGCGTCGCGCTGCTGGCCGATTATCTCCGCGCGTTGACGCAGCGGCTGGCGCGGCTGGACGCGACCGCGCTGACCCCGGCGACCGACGCGCTGCTGTCGCTGGTCGCACTGGCGTTGGGCGCGCCGACCGGTCTGGACGACAGCGCGCAGCGCGAGGCGCGGCGGGCTGGGCAGATCCGGACGATCATCGACCGGCATCTGGGCGAAGCGACGTTCGGAACCGACGACCTGATCCTTTTGAGCGGCCTGTCGCGGTCGAGCCTGTACCGGGCATTGGCGGACCGCGGCGGCGTCGCCGGGTTCATCCAGGAGCGGCGGCTGGAACGCGTGCGCCAGCAATTGCTCCATCCCGAGGAGGACCGACCCTTCGCCGCGCTTGTCTATGCCGCGGGTTTCGCGAGCGAAAGCCATGCGAGCACCGCGTTCCTCGAACGCTATGGCATGCGGCCGGGCCAGTATCGGCAGGCGCACGGTCTGTTCGAAGACGAGGGCGATCCCGGCCTGCAATTCCGCCGCTGGCACGACGAGATGCGCTGACGCTATCGTTGACCCTGCTTGGCTATAAAGTGGTAGATGCGTCCCAGCCTTGGGACGCCAGCGCATGGTGCGGCGATGGGCGACGTGCCAATCGGCGGGCGTCAGGCAGCAGGAACAAGGCGAACACCGCGCGATGGCCGCATCCGTCCACCCGTTTCCCCACGCGCATCGCGGCGTGACCGATCCGGCATCCGCCGGTGCGGACGGCGGGGCGCGCAAGCCGATCGCGATCGCGCATTATTCCACGACCGAGCTGCCCGAAGACGATCGCTACGACGATTGGGCGGGACAAAGCTTCCCCAGCGTCGCCGCTTTGTTCGATGCGGTCGCGCGCGAACCCTTCGATACGGTCGCCGATCAGGTCCAGCTGGACCAGCTGACGGTCCAATTCTCGCAAGGGACCGCGCGCGATTTCGACCGTTCGGCGACGCGGCTGCGCAGCGACGGGGTGACGATGCTGGGCATCTCGCTCCAGATCGACGGCAGCCTGACCGGCGATGCGTGCGGCCGTCCGTTTGCCGTCGAGCCGTGCGGCCTGTTGCTGCTCGACATGACCCAGTCCTGCCGCGTGTCGGCGCCGCGAGGCCGTTCGATCCAGATCGCTGTCCCGCGCGCGCTTGCGGACGATCAACTCGGTCCGGTCCGCCGGCTGCACGGCCGGGTGATCGACGCCGAGCATGCGACGATGCTGCTGGGGCATCTGCAACGCCTCCGCGAGGCGCTGCCGACGCTGACCGACGCGCAGAAGCCGCGGCTGGCCCGTACCATCATCGATATGCTGGCCATCGCGCTGGAACGCGTCGACGTGCGCGTCGCGGTCGCGCAACCCGACGGACGCGAGCCGACCGCCTCCGTCGTCCGCCGCGAGATCGAGGCGCAGCTGGGGCTGCCGACTTTAAGTGTCGCCAGCCTGTGCCAGCGGCTCGGGCTGTCCCGCTCTGCGCTGTACCGCCTGTTCGAGGGCGATGGCGGCGTCGAGGCGCATATCCGCCGCCGCCGCCTGGAACAGGTCCGCAACGCATTGGTGGACCCCGCCAATTCGGAACGGGTCGGCGATCTGGCCTTTCGCTGGGGCTTTAGCGACGCGTCGCACCTGACCCGGTTGTTCCGCGAGGCGTATGGCGTGACGCCGTCCGCGATGCGCCGCGTCGGCGGGACCGGCTGAACCGCTACGTTCGTTGCGCCGGGGCCGCGGCGCGCCCATATTCGCGACCATGGCCATCCAGATCCGCACCAGCCTCGCCGAACCCGAAACCGACGGCTCGTTCGTACCGCATCGTCCGCAGCGGCCGCAAAAGGTGGAGGGCGGCAAGGCCTTCCGCATCGTCAGCGAATATAGCCCCAGCGGCGACCAGCCCGGTGCCATCGCCGAACTGGCCGCGGCGGCGCTGGACGGGGAGCGCGACCAGGTGCTGCTGGGCGTCACGGGCTCCGGCAAGACCTTCACCATGGCCAAGGTCATCGAACAGCTGCAGCGTCCCGCGCTGATCCTCGCGCCGAACAAGATCCTGGCGGCGCAGTTGTACGGCGAGATGAAGTCGTTCTTCCCCGACAATGCCGTCGAATATTTCGTCAGCTATTACGACTATTACCAGCCCGAAGCCTATGTGCCGCGATCGGACACGTACATCGAGAAGGAAAGCTCGGTGAACGAATCGATCGACCGGATGCGGCATTCGGCGACGCGCGCGCTACTGGAGCGCGACGACGTCATCATCGTCGCATCGGTGTCCTGCTTGTACGGGATCGGCTCGGTCGAGACCTATTCGGCGATGACCTTCGACCTGAAGAAAGGCCAGACTGTCGACCAGCGCGAGATCGTCCGCAAGCTCGTCGCGCTGCAATACA
>CAXTVB010000059.1:0-2114 GCA_964247555.1 uncultured Sphingomonas sp.
TGAGCGCGGTGGAGGGGCTGAAGGTCGATGCGCCGTCGCTGACCCCGCTCGTCTTGCCGATCACGGTCGCGATCCTGGTCGGGCTGTTCTTCGTCCAGTCGCGCGGCACCGGCTTCATCGGGCGCATCTTCGGGCCGGTCATGCTGGTGTGGTTCGTCGCTATCGCAGGGCTGGGCGTGGCGGCGATTCTGCGCCACCCGGCCGCTTTGACCGCGCTCGATCCGCTGCGCGCGGTGGCATTCGTGCTGCATGCGCGGCTCGCCATCACCTTCGCGGTCCTTGGCGCGGTGTTCCTCGCGGTGACGGGGGGCGAGGCGATGTATGCGGACATGGGGCATTTCGGACGCTTCCCGATCCGGCTCGCATGGTTCGCGGTCGCGCTGCCCGCCCTGGTCCTGAACTATCTGGGCCAGGCGGCTTTGGTGTCGGTCGATGCGCGCGCGCTCGCCAATCCCTTCTACGGCCTCGCGCCCGACTGGCTCCATTATCCGCTGGTGGTGTTCGCGACGCTGGCGACCGTCATCGCCAGCCAGGCGATCATCTCGGGCGTGTTCTCGCTGTCGCAACAAGCGATCCAGCTAGGGTTCCTGCCCCGGCTGTCGATCCGCCATACCGCGGCGGACCAGGAGGGGCAGGTGTACCTGCCGCTCGCCAACTGGCTGCTCGCCACCGCGACGCTGGCGGCGGTGCTGATCTTCCGGTCGTCCGACGCGTTGGCGGGCGCGTACGGGATCGCGGTGTCGGGGCTGATGGCGATCTCCACCTTCCTCGCCGCGCTGATCGCGCTGCGCTGGGGCTATAATCCCTGGCTGGTGGTGGCGGTGAACGGCGGCTTCTTCGCGCTCGATCTCGTCTTCTTTTCGGCGAATGCGGTGAAATTGCTGGAGGGCGGCTGGTTCCCGCTGCTGATCGCCGCGGTGATCGCGTTCCTGATGCTGACCTGGCGCACCGGAGTGCGGCTGGTGGAAGACGCGCGAAAGCACCTGCGCGAGGAGGAAGGCGTGTTCGTCGGTGCGCTGACCGATGGCGGCTGCTGTCTTCGGACCGAGGGGATCGGCGCGTTCCTAAGCGCGTCGGTCGACGGGGTCCCACTGGCACTGTCGCACCATGTCCGCCACAACCGCGCGCTGCAGCAGCGAGTGGTGCTGGTGTCGGTGCAGACGCTGGAGATACCTTTTGTCGGCGAAGACGATCGCGCCGTGGTGCGCCACGTGACGGATGGGATCGACCGGGTAATCCTTCGCTTCGGCTTCATGGAGGATCTGGCGATCCCCGAAGGCCTGGCCCGTGCGGACTTGTTCACGGACGAGGAACTGCAGGAGATCAGCTATTATATCGGGCGCGAAACGGTGATCGTGGACCACAAGATCGAGGGCATGGCCCCGTGGCGCGAGGCGCTGTTCGTATCGATGCAGCGCAACACCGCGCCGACGGGGAGTTCGTTCTGTATTCCGTCGAGCCAGTTGGTAGAAATCGGGACAGAGGTTCGGATCTAATTTCCGTCATGCCGGGCTCGTCCCGGCATCCAGCGCCGCAAGCGATGTCTTTTGCGGCTCTGGATGCCGGGACGAGCCCGGCATGACGAGGACCTCACGGCATCGCCACCACGGGCAGCCACACCCGGCTGGGGTTCGCGCCGCCATAATCCACCGACACCGTCGCCTTCTTGTAATCGCCCGGCTTCGCCAGGAAGATGTTGGGCACGAAGGTCTGCGGATTGCGATCGTAGAGCGGGAACAGGCTCGACTGGACCTGCACCATGATCCGGTGGCCCGGCTGGAACACATGGTTCACCGCGGGCAGGCGGAACTTATATTCCTGCACGCGACCCGCCGGGATCGCGGTCGGGTGGGCGAAGCTCGCGCGATACCGGCCGCGGAAGATGTCCAGGCTGATCGGCAGCTCGTATCCGCCCATCTTCGGGTCGGCGGGGTTCTCGTACGGCAGCACGTCGATGACCTTCACGACGAAATCGCCGTCCGTCCCCGTCGTGCGCGCGAACAGGTCGGCGATCGGCACGCCCGACACCTTCACCGCCTTGGTCAGGACGGGCGTCTGGTAGGTCAGCACATCGGTGCGCCCGTCCACGCCGCGCTGGTCGCTGACCAGCCAGT
>CAXTVB010000059.1:2124-5354 GCA_964247555.1 uncultured Sphingomonas sp.
GCGCGGCGCCCGGCTGCCGCTCCGGTTCCGTCGCTGCGCACCACCGGCCGCGGCAGATGCGGGACGGGCTTGGCGGGATCGGCGACGTAACTGTCGCTGCCGCCCGCCGCCTTGTCGAACCCCAGCCCGCCGCCGGGCGCGAGGTACAGCGGCGTCAGCGGCGTCGCGCACCCGGTCTGGCAGGCGGCGGGCCAGGAGGCGAAGCGGTCCCAGTGATTCTCGGCCGTGTTGTAGATCGTGGCCGAGGGCAGGCCGACCGCGGGACCGTCCGCCAGATACTGCGCGAACAGCGGCATCACCATCTCGTCGCGATACTGCGCCGCGGTGTCGCCGTTCCATTTGAACGCACCGAGTTCGTAACCCACCCGGTTGATCTGGCTATGCCGCCACGGTCCCATGACGAGGTGGTTGTTCCCCGTCTTGCCGACCGCCTTCAGCGCCTCCCAGCTATGGATCGCGCCCCACATATCCTCCTGGTCCCACAGTCCCTGTTCCCAGATCGTCGGGATGTCGGACGGGTTCTGCGCGATCAGCGTGTCGAGCGCCTGGCCCTGCCAGAACGCGTCATAGGCGGGGTGCGACACCATCCGCTGCCAGAACGGCAGCTGGTCGTAGCCCGACTTCTTCGCCCAGTCGCCGGCCGATCCGGTGCGGAAATTGTCGTAATCGTCCCAGCCGCCGGAGGGCGGGGCCTTGCCCGCGCCCTTGTAGCCGGTCTGTCCGCCCAGCCAGCCGATATTGGTCAGCCGGAACGCGCCGTAATGGAACCAGTCGTCGCCCATCCAGCCGTCGACCATCGGGCTTTCGGGCGCGGCGACCTTCAGCGCGGGGTGCGGGTGGAGCAGCGCCATGACGACGGTGAAGCCCTCGTACGACGATCCGATCATCCCGACGCGGCCGTTCGACTGCGGCAGGTTCGCCTTGTTCACCAGCCAGTCGATCGTGTCGTACGCGTCGGTGGTGTGGTCGACCTTCGTCGTGTTGAGCGGGCCGATGACCGGGCGGGTGACGATGTAATCGCCCTCCGACCCATATTTGCCGCGCACGTCCTGATAGACGCGGATCCACCCCGCCTTCACGAAATCCTCGTCCGACAGCGGCAGCGTGGACAGCATGCTCGGGCTGTCGACCCGGTTCGCGCGCGCCTTCGCATTGTAGGGCGTGCGGGTGAGGACGATCGGCGCGTTCGTCGCGGCCTTGGGAATCACGATAACGGTGTAGAGCTTCACCCCGTCGCGCATCGGGATCATGACCTCGCGCTTGATGTAATCGGCGGCGGGCACGGGGGGCACGAACTTCGCAGGGATGTCGCCGCCGGGGGCCGCCTGCTGCGCGGGGGCCGCGGTCGCGGCGCACAAGGCGATGACCGCCGAGATGGTGAACGCATGGCGCATGTCGGAAATTCCCCTCGGGTCCCTGGTCGATCCGACCAGCGTAGCGCCGAGTTTCGCCGCTGTCGTCGTATTGTCACCTAAAATCGCCATAGCGATGCCGACGCGGCGGCCGGTCGCACGGCGTCCAGACGACGAGGGGGCACGCGCCTTGGCAACGCAGATGAGCACGATCGGCGTCACCCGCGCCTACGACCGATGGGCCCCGATCTACGACCTGGTGTTCGGCGCGGTGTTCCGCCGCGGCCGGTCCGCCGCGATCGCGGCGGCGGAGCGGATCGGGGGGCGGATCATCGAGGTCGGCGTCGGCACCGGCATCTCGCTGCCCCAATATTCGCACGCCAACCGGATCGTCGCGGTCGATCTGTCCGATCCGATGCTCGACAAGGCGCGCGAACGCGTTCGCAAGCTGGGGCTGAGCCATGTCGAGGAGGTCGCGGTCGGCGACGCCGAGGCACTGCGCTATGCCGCCAATGCGTTCGACGTCGTCGTCGCGCAATATGTCGTGACCGCGGTGCCCAATCCCGAACGCGCGCTCGACGAGTTCGCGCGCATCTGCCGTCCGGGCGGCGAGATCGTCATCACGACGCGCGAAGGAGCGGGCAAGGGCCTGCGCGGCTCCATCGAAAAGGCGCTGATGCCGATCACCAGCCGATTGGGCTTCCGCACCGAATTCCCGTTCGAACGCTATACCGACTGGGCCGCGGGGCGCGCCGACATCCGGCTCGTCGAACACCGGCCGCTGCCCCCGCTCGGGCATTTCTCGCTCATCCGCTTCGCCAAGATTAGTGTCTGAGGAAACGACATGACCGGCTTTCGCGCACAACTCGCCGAGCAGCGGTGGGACGATCACCGCTTCTACCACCACAGCCTGGTGAACCAGAGCCTCCATTTCGTCAGTGCCTGCACCTTCCTGGTGGCGTACGCGATCCTGTTCGTCGATCCCGCGGTGGCGAGCCTGCTGGCTTGGGGGGTTGCGATGACCAGCCGGCAGGCGGGGCATTTCTTCTTCGAACCCAAGGGCTTCGATCAGGAAAACGGGGTCAGCCACGACCATAAGGAAGCGATCAAGGTCGGGTACAACCTGTTCCGCAAATGGGTGCTGATGAGCGTCTGGATGTCGGTGCCGGTGGTGCTGCTGATCGCGCCGACGCTGTTCGGGACGATCCAGAAGCCCGACGGCGTGGAATGGTATCTGCGCCATGTCGGGATCGGCTGGCTGATGCTGGGCGTCGGCGCGATCGCGTTCCGGTCGGTGCAGCTGTTCGTGCAGCGCGACGTGGAGACCGGGCTGGTCTGGGCGGTGAAGATCGTCACCGAGCCGTTCAGCGATTTCAAGCTCTACAAGGGCGCGCCGGCGCAGCTGATCAGGAACGTGCGGCCGGCGGGGCGTGCGGCCTGAAGCGATCCCGCCCGCTACCGTTCGCGCGAGTCCGTTTTCCTGCGAACGCAGGAACCCAGGGCCAAGAGCGTTGCGCTCCGTAACCCTGGGTTCCTGCTTTCGCAGGAAAACGCGAGCGTGCGCTACAGATTGGGCGATTTGGTTCTCCTGCGAACGCAGGAGCCCAGGGTCGAAAGCCGTGACGTTCGTAACCCTAGGTTCCTGCTTTCGCAGGAAAACGCGAATACACGTACCGGAACGCTACCCGCCGCCCAGCCGAACCCACAACGCCTTCCGCAACACCCCCCGCCGCAGTCGCTTGTCGGTCGACCCCGCGCCGCCGTCCCACCACCCGTCGGCCAGCATCGCCGCCGCGGCCGCAGCGCACCGCCGGACGATATCGGCGAACAGCGTGTCGTCGATGTCCAGGCTGAAGATCAGCCGCCCCGTCCCCACCC
>CAXTVB010000059.1:5364-6569 GCA_964247555.1 uncultured Sphingomonas sp.
GCGCCAGCCCTTCGCTGCGGAGATAATATTGGAACATCCAATTATACGCGGACGGACGGGTGTAGAGGATCGTCCAGATCGACTGGAGATGCGCGACCGCGACGGGTGCGCCGACCGCGGCCAATGCTTCGTTGAACGTCGTCGCACGCGCATCCCATCGCTCGTCGAGGCCGTCATATGTCGTGCGCCATTCGGGCAGGTCCAGTCGCCGCAGAAACGCGTTCATGGCCCCCATGACATAGGGATGCGCGTTGAACGTGCCGCGCGCGAAGCAGATGTCGAGCGGGCGGTCGTCGCGGTATCGCTTCATCAGCGCGGCGCGTCCCGCCAGCACGCCGACCGGCAGTCCGCCGCCCAGCGTCTTGCCATAGGTCACCAGGTCGGGCCGGACGCCGAAATATTCGGCCGCGCCGCCGGGGGCGAGGCGGAAACCGACGAACACCTCGTCGAAGATCAGCGGGATGGCGTTCGCGCGGCAGGTCTCGGCCAGCCGGTGCAGCCAAGCGCGATAGGCGGGCAGGTCGGTTCCGGCCTTTCGGCCGCTGTCGACCAGCTGGTTGTCCGATGGCGCGCTGCCGTTCGGGTGCAGCGCCTGGAGGGGGTTCACCAGGACGCACGCGATGTCCTTGCGCGTCGCCAGCACCGCCAGCGTGGCGTCGGACATGTCTGCCAGCGTCAGCGTGTCGTCCTCGGCGACCGGATTGCCGATGCCGGGCTGCACATCGCCCCACCAGCCATGATAGGCGCCCGCGAACCGGACGAGTCGCCGCCGCCCGGTGTGATAGCGCGCGAGCCGCACCGCCTGCATGACCGCCTCGGTCCCCGACATGTGGAACGACACCTCGTCCATCCCCGACACAGCGGTCAGGCGACGGACATTGTCCGCGACCAGCGGATGGTAGGCGCCCAGCACCGGCCCCAGCGCCTCGACCGCCTTCGCACCCTCGGCGATCGTCTGCTTGTAGAATTCATAGCCGAACAGGTTGACGCCGTAGGAGCCGGTCAGGTCGATCAGCCGGTTGCCGTCGAGGTCGACCACGATCGGCCCTTCCGACGCCTGCAGGAACGCACCGGTGCCGAGCGTCGCGCGAACCCGGGCGCTGAACGGGAAGGGGACGCGGTAGGCGCCGGTGAATTGCAGGTCGGACAGCCCGCTGCGCGCCTCCGCGGTCAGCGCGAGCGTCTTGGCGAACCGCGTCTTGTAC
>CAXTVB010000059.1:6579-9203 GCA_964247555.1 uncultured Sphingomonas sp.
GTCGAACGCTGCGGTACGGCGTGCGACGATTTCGGTTGGCGCATCGTCGACGCGAAAGAAGCGGTCGCCGTCATGGGCGAATGCGGGGATCTGCCCCGCGATCCGCTTCGCGAGCCGGACATGGCCGCCCAGCGAAGGATGCTTCGCGCGCGACAAGGCGAGGCGGCTGCGCCCCTTCGTCAGCGCGAGGGCGGTGACGGCGGCGGCGCCGAGCAAGCCGGCAAGGGTGCTGCGTTTCATGGCCCTTCCTCCGCAACCCGCGTGACACTGGCATGACACGCCCGCTGTCCGCGCTGCGCCGGTCGCTGATCCGGCTGCTGTTGCAGGAGGATCTGAACTTCCTGCTGACCAACCGCCTTCCGCGCCGGTTCGCGACGACGCTGGTCGGGCGGATCGCGGGCGTCGAGCACCCGCTGGTGCGCGGACCGGCGCTGGCGGCGTGGCGCGTCTTCGCCGGCCCCGATCTGTCGGATTCGAAGACCGACCGGTTCCGATCGCTACGCGACGGCTTCACGCGTGCGCTTCGCCCCGGGGCCCGGCCGTTCGATGCCGATCCCGCGATCCTCGCGAGCCCGTGCGACGCGGTCGTCGGTGCGCATGGCCGGATCGACGGCGACGCGCTGTATCAGGTGAAGGGCTTCCCCTACCGGCTGCGGGACCTGATCCCCGATCCCGCGCTGGCGGCACGGTTCGCGGACGGCTGGTTCGTGACGCTGCGGCTGACCGCGGGGATGTACCACCGCTTCCACGCGCCCGCGGACCTCGCGGTGGAGGGTGTCCGCTATCTGTCCGGCGACTGCTGGAACGTGAACCCGATCGCGCTGAAGCGCGTCGAGCGGCTGTTCTGCCGCAACGAACGCGCGGTGATCGAGGCGCGGCTGTCCGGCGGCACGCCGGTGCTGCTGGTGCCGGTCGCCGCGATCCTGGTCGCGAGCATCCGGCTGGCGTTCCTGGACACCGAACCGATGGCGCGCGACCTGGGCGGGGTGCGGGTCGCCTGCGATGTCGCGCTCGAAAAGGGCGCGGAGATGGGATGGTTCGAACATGGTTCGACGATCCTGGTGTTCCTGCCCGCGGCGGCGGGGGCGGCGGACGATCTGGAGGAAGGGCAATCGATCCGGGCGGGGGAGGCGTTGGCCAGGTTGGGGTGAGGAACGCTTTCTTCCGTTCGTTCTCTACCGATTGCCGTCCGCCACCGCCGCCGCGCGCGCGACCTCCGCGCCGCTGGTCAGGTCCGCCTCCGACCAGCCGCCGCCCAGCGCCTGGACCAGCGCGACCGCCGCGGTCTGGCGGTCCTGTTCCGCCTGCAACAGCGCACGCCGGGCGGCGAGCGCGGTGGCCTGCGACGTCACGACGTCGGTGAAGACGACCAGCCCGGCACGGTATTGGTTGCGCAAGGTCGCCTCCGACTTGTCGGCCGCGACGGAGGCGGCGCGCAGCAACTGCTCCTGTCGCGTCAGCACCTGCTCGGCGATCAGATCGTCCTGGACCTCCTGGAACGCGGTCAGCGTCACTTGCCGGTAGTTCGCGACCGCGGCGTCATAGGCGGCGCGCGCCTGCGCCACGCGGGCCTTGCGCGCGCCGAAATCCAGCAGCGTCTCCGCCACCGATGCGCCGAGCGACCACAAGGATGCGGCGGAAGAGAATAGCCCGGTCAGCGAATTGTTGTTGAACCCGGCTTCCCCGCTCAAGTCGACCGTGGGGAAGAACGCCGCGCGCTGCACGCCGATCTCGGCATTGGCGGCGGCGACCGCGCGTTCGGCCGACGCGATGTCGGGGCGGCGCTGCGTCAGCGTCGCGGGGACCACCAGCGGGACTGCGGGGACGGCGGCGGACCAGGTGGTGCCGAGCGAGGGGATGACGAAGCCGGCGGGGTTCTCGCCGACCAGCACCGCGATCGCATCCTCGAACTGCGCGCGGGTGCGCTGTTCGCCGATCAGGTCCGACTGGGCGGAGGCGAGCTGGGACTGCGCCTGGAACTGGTCGGTCCGCGCGACGACGCCGGCATTGTAGCGGTTGGTCGCGATCGTCAGCGACTTCTGATACGCCTGGACGGTCGCGGTCAGGCTGGCGATCTGTGCATCGACGCCGCGCAGCGACAGGTAATCGGTCGCCAGCTCGCCCTGCAAGGCCAGCCGCGCATTGGCCAGGTCGGCGAGCCGTGCCTGCTCGGTCAGCCGTGCGTTGCGCGCGGTGTTGGTCAGCTGACCGAAGAAGTCGGGCGTCCAGGCGGCGGTCAGGTTGACGCGGTAGTTGGTCGTCGTGCGACCGCCGCCGGTGATCGTGCCCGTCGTCGTCCCCGTTCCGGTCGTCGTGCCGGTGCCGGTCGTCGTCCCCGTGCCGGTGGTGCCGGTTCCCGTCGTCCCACCCGAAATCGAGCCGCCGGTGACGACCGCGGTGCTGCCGCCCGAATAGGTGTGGGTGACCTGGCCGTTCGCGGCGATCGTCGGGAACAGGTTCGCGCGCGCTTCGCGCGTGGCGGCGCGCGCCTCGCGGTAGGTCGCGGCCGCCTGCGCCAGCGTCTGGTTGTGCGCGACCGCGCGTACGACGAGGGCGTTCAGCGTCGGGTCGGCAAAGGCCGTCCACCAGTCGGCGCGCGGCGCATCGTCGAGCGGGGTCGCGAC
>CAXTVB010000059.1:9213-12443 GCA_964247555.1 uncultured Sphingomonas sp.
GCCCAGCCCGGCGCGGTCTTCCAGGTGACGGGCGTCGCCCCGCCCGCACCGACGCTCGGCCGGTGATAGGCGGGGGCCAGCGAACAGCCCGCGAGCGCGAGCAGCGAGCCGACGGTGGCGAGACGATGGAGGGGGCGGGGGATCAGGGTCATGCGGTAAGCTCGGTTGGGCGCCGCTGGATCCGGCGTTCGTGGCGACGCGCACGGCGGCGCTTGCGGCGCTGCGCGAGATTGTCGAGCGAGACATAGACGACGGGCGTGGTGATGAGCGTCAGGAGCTGGCTCGCGATCAGCCCGCCGATGATCGCGACGCCCAGCGGCTGGCGCAATTCCGCGCCTTCGCCGAAGCCGATCGCCAGCGGCAGCGCGCCGAGCGCGGCGGCGAGCGTCGTCATCAGGATCGGGCGGAAGCGGAGCAGCGAGGCTTCGCGCGCGGCCTGGACCGCGGTCAGCCCGCGGTCGCGCTGCGCGTGGATCGCGAAGTCGATGATGAGGATCGCGTTCTTCTTCACGATGCCCAGCAGCAGGAACACCGCGATCAGCGCGATGATCGAGAAATCCATCCCCATGATCATCAGCGCCAGTACCGCGCCCACGCTGGCGGCGGGCAGCGTCGACAGCACGGTCAGCGGGTGGATCAGGCTTTCGTACAAAATGCCCAGCACGATGTAGATCGTGACGAGCGCGGCCAGGATCAGGAGCGGCTGCGATCCCTGGCTCTGCTGCGCCTGCAGCGCGGTGCCAGCGAACGCGCCGTGGACGGTCGACGGCATCGCGATCTGCGCCTCCGCCTGGTCGATGACGGTCTTCGCATCCGACAGCGCCTTGCCGGGGGCGAGATCGAAGGAGACGGTCGCGGCGACCTCGGTGCCCTGATGGTTGACGCTGGCGGCGGTGGCGGCCTGGGTGAACGTCGCGACGGCGTTCAGCGGCACCATCGTGCGCGGTGTGGTCGCCAGCGCGGAGCCGGTCGACGGATCGCGCAGTGCCGGGTTGGGGCTGACCGTCGCGCTGCTCGCCTGGCTCGCGGTGGTGCCCGTCGCTTGCGGCGCGGCGCCGGAGGATGCGGTCGCGGCGCTGTTGGTGTCGGTACCGTTCAGCGTCGCTACCGTCGTGCCGGTACTGGTCGTCGCGCCGGTCGCGGTCGTCGTACCGGTACCCGCCCCGGCGGCGGTCGACACGGCGACCGGGGAGGCGGTCGGGATGCGGACGCCGGGCAGGAACTGCGGCCCGCCGATCGACGACGGCGCCCAGCCCATGATGACGCTATACTGGTTGATGTCCTCGTAGATGGTCGCGACGTTGCGCTGCCCGAACGCGTCGTACAGCGCGTTGTCGACCGCGGTGACGGTGATGCCGATCCGCGAGGCGGTGTCCTTGTCGATGTTCACGAAGCTCTCGACGCCGTTTTCGGCCAGGTCGCTGTCGACATTCTTCAGGACCGGGCTCGCCTCCAGCGCCTTGGTCAGTTTCTGCGACCACTCCTTCAGATTGGCGGTGTTGTCCGCCATCAGCGTGTATTGATAGGTCGCATTGCCCTGCCGCGCGCCGACGCGCAGGTCCTGCACCGGCATCAGGAACAGGCGGATGCCCTTCACCGGCTGGAGCCGGCGTTGGAGGTCGGTCGCGACGATGCTGCTGGGCTTGCCCGGACGCTGCTCGACGGGCTTCAGCGCGATCATGATGAACGCGCCGCCCGCGCGGCTGCCGCCGGTGAAGCCGACCACGCTTTGCACCGCATGGTCCTTCTTGATGATGCCGACGACCTGTTTCAGCTTCTCCTGCATCGACTGGAACGACACGCTTTCGTCCGCGCGCACGCCCGCCATCAGCAGCGGCGATTCCTGCGTCGGGAAGAAGCCCTTGGGCACCGCGATATAGAGATAGACGGTCAGCCCGACGACCGCGACGAGCAGCAGCAGGACCAGCGGCTTCATCGCGAGCGCCCAGTCGAGGCTCTTCGCATAGGTCCGCTCGACCCGCTGCCAGCCACGCTCGAGAAACTGGGAGACGCGCCCCCCCTGGCGGTGCTCGGCCGCGACGGTGCCTGGGCGCAGGAACCAGGCGCACAGCATCGGCGTGGTCGTCAGCGACAGCACCAGGCTGATCATGACCGCGACCGACAAGGTGACGGCGAATTCGCGGAACAGCCGCCCGACGATGCCGCCCATGAACAACAGCGGGATGAAGACTGCGACGAGACTGAGCGAGATCGACAGCACGGTGAAACCGACCTCCGAGGCGCCCTGCAGCGCCGCGTCGAAGCGGTTCATCCCCGCCTCCAGGTGGCGCGTCGTGTTTTCCAGCACCACGATCGCGTCGTCGACGACGAACCCGGTCGCCACCGTGATCGCCATCAGCGACAGGTTGTTCAGGCTGAACCCCAGCAGGTACATGACCCCGAACGTCCCCATCAGCGACACGATCGTCGCGATCGCGGGGATCATCGTCGCGCGGACGTCGCGCAGGAAGGCGTAGACCACCAGCACGACGAGGATCAGCGCGATGACGACGGTGATCTCGATCTCGCGGATCGACGCGCGGATCGAACTGGTGCGGTCCATCGCAACCTGCAGCTGGATATCGGCCGGGATCTGCGCGCGGATGCCGGGCAGCTCCGCCTTGATCGCGTCGACCATCTGGATCAGGTTCGCGCCGGGCTGCTGCGTGATGTTGACGACGATCGCGCGCTTGCCGTTGTAGAGGCCCAGCGTGCGCGTGTCCGCGACGCCGTCGGTGACGCTGGCGATATCCTGCAGCCGCACCGCCGCGCCGCTGCGCCATGCGATCACGAGCGACCGGTAATCCGCCGCGACCTGCCCTGGCGCATTGGTGTAGATCTGCCACGCATGGCCGTTCGGGCCCTGCACCAGCCCCTTGGGCCGGTTCGCATTCGCCGCCTGGATCGCGGCGCGGACATCCTCCATCGCGACGCCGTAGCTGCTGAGCCGGTACGGATCGACATCGACCCGGACGGCCGGCAGCGATCCGCCGCCGAGTTCGACGTCGCCGACGCCGGGGATCTGGAGCATCCGCTGCTGGATGATGTTCGACACCGCGTCGTACACCTGCCCCGCGGTCTTGGTGTCCGACGTCAGCGCCAGCGTCACGACCGGCTGGTTGGCGGGGTTCACCTTGCGGTAGGTCGGGTTCTGTTTCAGCGTCGCGGGCAGATCGACGCGCGACGCGTTGATCGCCGCCTGCACCTCGCGCGCGGCGCCGTCGATATTC
>CAXTVB010000060.1:0-12241 GCA_964247555.1 uncultured Sphingomonas sp.
GATAGCCTCGCCACGTCGTTTTCGGCGACGGTTCGATATCGCCGTACAGATCGGCGGCCATCGGCAGGGCGCGCGGGGCGATCGGGCGGTGTGCAAGGGCCATCGATCCTCCTATCGCGGGCGGCGGGCGAGAAGAAGTCCCGTCCGTCCCCCGCACGCTTGCCGCAACGGCCTTGCTCCGCCGGCGCGTCCGTCCCTATGGGATGCGTATGCCCGACATCATCCTGTCCCCCGATCCCCGGCCGCTCGGCAAGAGCGGCATCTCGGTCTCGCCGATCGCCTGGGGTAATTGGCGGTTCGCCGGTATCGATACGCAGGGCGCCCATGCGCTGGTCGAGGCGGTGCTGGCGGCGGGGGTGACGCTGTTCGACACCGCCGATATCTACGGCTTTACCGGCGCGGACGGCTTCGGCGATGCGGAGACGTTGCTCGGCGACGTGTTCGCCGCCGCGCCGGGCTTGCGCGACCGGTTGGTGCTCGCGACGAAGGGCGGGATCGCGCCGCCGGTGCCGTATGATTCCGGGCGCGATCATCTGATGGCGGCGCTGGAGCATTCGCTGCGCCGGCTCCGCGTCGATCACGTCGATCTGTACCAGATCCACCGGCCCGATATCCTGGCGCACCCGCAGGAGGTCGCGCGGACGCTAGACGCCATGGTCGCCTCGGGAAAGGTGCGCGCGGTCGGCGTGTCCAACTACACCGTCGAACAGACGCGCGCGCTCGGCCGGTTCCTGTCGGTGCCGCTGGCGACGATCCAGCCCGAATTCTCGGCGCTGTGCCTCGACCCCGTGACGACCGGCCTCCTCGACCATGCGATGGCCGAGGACATCGCGATCCTCGCCTGGTCGCCGCTGGGCGGCGGGCGCATCGCGGAGCCGGGCACCGCACAGGAACGCGCGGTCGCCGCCGCGCTCGACGTCAAGGCGGATGCGGCGGGAATCGACCGGGCGACCGCGGCCTATGCCTGGATCATGGCGCATCCCGCGAACGTCATACCCATCGTCGGCACGCAGGACATCGACCGGATCGGACGGATCGCGGACGTCTTCACGGTCCGCTGGACGAAGGCGGAATGGTATGCCGTGTTGGTCGCCGCACGGGGGGAGAAATTGCCATGAACAGCGCGAACGGGGCGCAGGACCGGGCCCAGCCCCTGGTCGTCGGAATCGGCGGGACGATCGGCGGCATATCCTCGACCGAGCGCGCGCTCCGGATCGCGCTGGACGCGGCGTGCGAACAGGGGTTCCGCACCCGGATGTTCGGCGGCGCCGACATGGCGAAGCTGCCGCTCTACGATCCCAAGGCGACCAGCCGCACCGCGGAGGAGCGGGAATTCGTCGAGACGGTGCGCCAGGCCTCCGCGCTCATCATCGCGTCGCCGGGCTATCACGGCAGCATCTCGGGCGTCGTGAAGAACGCGCTCGACCTGCTGGAGGAGACCGCGCGCGATGCGGCGCGGCCCTATCTGGCGGACATGCCCGTCGGGCTGATCGCTACCGCCTATGGCTGGCAGGCGACGGGATCGACGATCGCCGCGCTCCGGTCGATCGTCCACGCGCTGCGCGGCTGGCCCACGCCGTTCGCCGCGGCGATCAATTCGCAGATCACCAAGTTCGACGACGAAGGCGGCGCCAGCGACCCCGCGGTCGTCGAGCAGTTGCGCCTGATCGGCCGTCAGGTGGCGCGCTTCGTGCCGTTGGCGGCGGCGGTCTAGGAACGCGGGGGCGGGGCGTTCGTTCGGGGCGGACTTGCCTTTCGGAGTGCCAACCATGCCCGTCCTCGATCCCGCCACCACCGCGCTCGTCCTGATCGATCTCCAGCAGGGGATCGTCGCGATGGACGTCGCCCCGCGGCCCAGCGCGCAGATCGTCGCGGGCGCGAAGGACATGGCGGCGCGCTTCCGGGAGGCCGGCGCCCCCGTCGCGCTGGTCCATGTCGGCTTTCGCACCGATGCCGAACGGCCGCCGCAGCATGTCGACAAGCCGATGGGCATTCCGGAGGGCGGGACGCCGCCCGAATGGATGCAACTGGTCGACGGGCTGCACCAGCAGGGCGACATCGTCGTGCTGAAGCATCATTGGGGTGCGTTCACCGGCACCGATCTCGACCTCCAGCTGCGCCGGCGCGGGGTGAAGACGATCGTGCTTGGCGGGATCGCGACCAACATGGGGGTCGAATCGACCGCGCGCTCGGCCTGGGAGCTGGGCTATGATCTCGCGATCGTCGAGGATCTGTGTTCGGGGCGCTCGGCCGACCTGCACGCGTTCGCGGTGCAGAACATCTTCCCGCAAATATCGCGCGTCGTCGCGGCAGAGGATGTCGCGTTCGAGAACGCCTGATTTGCGTCGTCATGCCGGGCTCGTCCCGGCACGACGAAGTCCGGACCCCGCGCCTTGCATCGCAACCACCGCCGCGCCACATGCCGGCCATGTTGATCGAGACCGAACCCACGCCCAACCCGGCGACGCTGAAGTTCCTGCCGGGACGCACCGTCATGGAAGCCGGCACCCGCGATTTCGCGACGCCCGAGGAAGCGGAGGCGAGTCCGCTCGCGGAAGCGATCTTCGCGCTGGGCGATGTCACCGGCGTGTTCTTCGGGCGCGACTTCGTGTCGGTGACCGCGGCCCCGGGGGTCAGCTGGCCCGGGTTGAAGCCCGACATATTGGCGATCCTGCTCGACCATTTCTCCGCCGCGATGCCGCTGTTCCGTGCGCCACGCGCCGGCTTCGCGGTACCGTCCGCGGACGATGCGATCCCGACCGACGACCCCGCGGATGCGGAGATCGTCGCGCAGATCCGCGACCTCATCGAGACGCGCGTGCGCCCGGCGGTGGCGAACGACGGCGGCGACATCGTCTATCGCGGCTTCGACAAGGGGAAGGTGTTCCTCCAGCTGCAGGGGGCCTGTGCCGGCTGTCCGTCTTCCAGCGCCACGCTGAAGAACGGGATCGAGCAGTTGCTGCGCTATTATGTTCCCGAAGTCACCGAAGTGAGGGCCGTCTGATGCGCGCACCCATTGATCCCGCCGCGATCGACGCGCTGTTCCGTACCGGCCGCAGTTACAACGGCTTCACCGACGAACCGGTGACCGAAGCCGATCTGCACGCGATCTGGGACCTCATGAAGATGGGGCCGACCTCGGCCAACCAGCTGCCCGCGCGGATGGTCTGGTGCGTCGGCGCCGACGCGAAGGCGAAGCTTGCCGACTGTTGCAGCGCGCAGAACGCGCCGAAGATCCTGAAGGCGCCGGTCAGCGTCGTCATCGGCATGGACAACGACTTCCACGAACATCTGCCCGAGCTGTTCCCGCATGTCGATGCGAAGGCGTGGTTCGACGGCAATGCCGAACTGCGTGCGGCGTCCGCGTTCCGTAATTCCAGCCTGCAGGGCGCGTATCTCATCATGGCCGCGCGCGCGCTGGGCCTCGATACCGGACCGATGTCGGGCTTCGACGGCGGCAAGGTCGATGCGGCGTTCTTCCACGATACGCCTGCGGTCCATGTCAACTTCGTCGCCACGCTCGGCCACGGCGATCCGGCGACGATCTTCGACCGCCTGCCGCGGCCCGCGTTCGAAAAGTTCAATCGCATTGCCTGAGACCTTTTCCCGTCACCCCAGCGAAGGCTGGGGTCTCGTGCCGATAGCGTGCCCTCGCCGCTTGAGACCCCAGCCTTCGCTGGGGTGACGGCCGTGTCGGCAATGCGAACCCTCGTCATCGAAACCGCGACCGCCGCCTGTTCGGTCGCGCTGATCGAAGGCGATCGGGTGGTCGCACGCGCGCATGAGGTCGTCGGGCGCGGCCACGCCGAACGTCTGGTTTCCATGATCGCCGATCTTCCCGGTGGCGGTCGCGCGGAGTCGGTCCTGGTCGACTGCGGTCCGGGCAGTTTCACCGGCATCCGTGTCGGGCTCGCCGCCGCGCTCGGGCTGTCGCTCGGCTGGGGGGCGGAGATTGCCGGCTTTTCCTCGCTGGCGCTGGTTGCCGCGGCGCGAGTCGCGACGCATGGCGGACCGCTTGCGGTCGTGCTGGAAGGCGGGCATGGCGAGGTCTTCATGCAGGCCTATTCGCCCATGCTCGTGCCGTACGCGCCGCTCGTCTCGCTGAAGCCGGCGGACGCGATCGCGGCCATCGCCGGCCTGCCCGCGATCGGCAATGGCGTCCGGCATCTGCTGGCGATCGATCCGTCGATCGACGCGGTCGAGACATTGCCCGATGCCGCCGATGCGGTGCTGCTGCCGGACGCCCTGCGCACCCTGCCGCCACGGCCGCTATATGGTCGTGCGCCCGACGCCAAGCCGGCGACTCCGCGCTGATGGCGACGCGGAGCGTGCTGCTGCGCGGCGGCGACGCGCGCGATATCGCGGTGGTCGAGCGACTGATGGCGGCGGCGTTCGATCCGCGCTTCGGCGAAGCGTGGAACCGGGGCCAGACGCTGGGTGTCATGGCGATGCCGGGGATGCGGCTGACGATCGCCTTCGTCGACGATGCGCCGATCGGCTTCGCGATGACTCGGACCGTGATGGACGAGGCCGAACTGCTGCTGCTGGCGGTGGCGCCCGTGGGGCGGCGGACCGGGATCGCCACCGCGCTCCTCCGCGCGGTCGAGGCGGACGGCCGGGACGCCGGAGTGCGCCAGCTGCACCTGGAAGTGCGCGCGGGCAACGACGCGGTGAAGCTCTATACCCGCGCCGGCTTCGCGAAAGTGGGCGAGCGCCGCAGTTATTACCGCGGCAGCGACATGCAGGCTTACGACGCGCATACCTACATGAAGATGCTCGGCTGACCTTATTGCGAGTCGGTCGTGCTTTTCGCAACAGCCCCGACGCGCTACACGGGGGCGGGTAACGGGAACGGACGGACGATGGCGCGCAAGATCGACCTCGAAGCGCTCTGCAACGAAAAGGGGCTGCGCATCACCGAACAGCGCCGCGTGATCGCGCGCGTGCTGTCGGAGGCCGAGGATCATCCCGACGTCGAAAAAGTCTATGAACGGGCGTCCGCGATCGACCGCGGTATCTCGATCGCGACCGTATACCGCACCGTCCGCCTGTTCGAGGAGGCAGGGATCCTCGACCGGCATGATTTCGGCGACGGCCGCGCCCGCTACGAACCCGCACCCGAGGCGCATCACGATCACCTGATCGACGTCGAGACCGGAAAGGTCATCGAATTCGTCGATCCGGAACTGGAACAGCTGCAAAAGGCTATCGCGGAGAAGCTCGGCTTCCGCCTCGTCGATCACCGGATGGAATTGTACGGGGTCAGCCTCGACCGCAAGGTCTGATGGGCGCGCGGTTCGTGCCGCGATTGCGGGTAGCGGGGCGCGCATCGTCGATGCTGGCCGCGCTCCTCCTCGCGCTGGCGCTTCACGGAACATGGCGCCTGTTCCGCCGACGTTCGCCCTGGCCGCCGATCTTCCTCGGCTGGATCGCGCGCATCGTCGGCGCGCGGATCAGGACCTTCGGTACGCCGGTGTCGCGCGATGTGCTCTATCTGGCCAATCACACCAGCTGGATCGACATCCTCGCCATCGCGGGGGCCAGCGGCAGCGCGTTCGTCGCGAAGGGGGAATTGGCGGATGCGGCGGTCGTCGGCTGGCTCTCGACGCTCAACCACACGATCTTCGTCGATCGCGGCGACCGGCTGGGGGTCGCGCGACAAGTCGACCGGCTGCGGACCGCTTTGGCGGCGGATCATCCCGTCACGATCTTTCCCGAAGGGACGACCGAGGGGGGCGGCACGCATATCCTGCCGTTCAAGGCCGCGCTGCTGGGTGCGATCGATCCACCGGCCCCCGGGCTGATCGTCCAGCCCGTCCATATCGATTACGGTGCGGCCACGCCCGACATCGCCTGGGTCGGGAGCGAATCCGGCCTGGCCAACGCGCGCCGGATCCTGGCCCGGCCGGGCCGCATTCCGGTGACGTTGCGGTTCCTCGAACCGTTCGACCCCGCCGGGATGGGCCGCAAGGCGGTCGCCGCCGAAGCCCGCGCACGGATCCAGGCGGCGATGGCCTGACCCGGACGGGGAACGTCCGGGCCGCAAACCTGTTCGTTTCCCGCACGATGGCAGGAGGATGGACATGGCAGGCGATCGCAAGGCGACGCAGAAGATGGCGGCGAACGCGACCAAGGGACTGACGCTGCGCGACCGGTTCGACAGGGGCGGCACCGATGTCGGCGTGAAGCGCGCCCACCAGCTCGCCGACGGCAAGCCGGTGACGGACGCAGACGTGAAGGCGATGCACAGCTATTTCGCGCGCCATGGCGTCGACAAGGATACGCACAGCCACGCCTGGGGGAACGACGACGACCCCTCCGCCGGCTATATCGCCTGGCTGTTGTGGGGCGGCGACGAGGGCAAGGCCTGGGCCGACCGCGAACGGGCGAAGATCGACGACTGACGCGAAACAGGTGGCCCGACGCCGCCCCTCCCCCCGGGTGCGTTGATTTGCTAGGGGGCGGCGATGACATCCGCGCCCAAGACCTTCCACGTCAAATCCTTCGGCTGCCAGATGAACGTCTATGACGGCGATCGGATGGCGGAACTGATGGCCGCGGAGGGCCTCGTGTTGGCGGAGGCCGACGTCGCCGATCTCGTCGTGCTGAACACCTGCCACATCCGCGAGAGGGCCGCCGAGAAGGTCTATTCGGACATCGGGCGGATCCGGAAGGTCGCGGGGAAGCAGGGCCGGACGCCGATGATCGCGGTCGCGGGGTGCGTGGCGCAGGCCGAGGGCGAGGAGATCGTCGCCCGCGCCGGCGTCGATATCGTCGTCGGCCCGCAGGCCTATCACAACCTGCCCGAACTGGTGGCGAAGGCGGCGACCGGGGCGCCGGCGCTGGATACCGACATGCCCGCGCTGTCGAAATTCGCTCGGCTCCCGGCACGCCGCCGGGTGCCGCCCTCCGCGTTCCTGACGGTGCAGGAGGGCTGCGACAAATTCTGCACCTATTGCGTCGTCCCCTATACCCGCGGGGCGGAGATCAGCCGGCCCTTCGCCGCGATCGTCGACGAGGCGAAGGCGCTGGTCGACGCCGGCGCGCGCGAGATCACGCTGCTGGGCCAGAACGTCAATGCGTGGGATCAGGACGGGCAGGGGCTGCACGACCTGATCCGCGCGCTCGACCGCGTGCCCGGCCTGGCGCGCATCCGCTACACGACCAGCCACCCGGGCGACATGACACAGGGGCTGATCGACGCGCATGGCGACGTCGAATCGCTGATGCCGTTCCTGCATCTGCCGGTCCAGTCGGGCAGCGACCGCATCCTCAGCCGCATGAACCGGTCGCACGACCGCGATTCCTACCTGCGCGTGCTCGACCGCGTGCGCGCGGTGCGGCCCGATATCGCGCTGTCGGGGGATTTCATCGTCGGCTTCCCCGGCGAGACCGAGGCCGATTTCGCGGACACGCTCGGCCTCGTCGATGCGGTCGGCTATGCGCAGGCGTTCAGTTTCAAATATAGCCCGCGTCCAGGCACGCCCGCAGCGACGATGGTCGATCAGGTGGCGCCCCAGGTGATGGACGAACGGCTGCAACGGCTGCAGGCGGCACTGAACCGCGACCAGCAGGCGTTCAACCTGGCGACCCTGGGACGACGCTGCACCATCCTGGTCGAACGCCGCGGCAAATTGCCGGGGCAGATGCTGGGCAAGTCGCCCTGGCTGCAATCGGTCCATGTGATCGGCGACCACCGGATCGGCGACCTGGTCGAGGTGGACCTGATCCGCGCCGATCCCAACTCGATGGCGGGGCATGGCTCCGGGTCGAAGTAGATTCCGCTGTCCTACACCGCGGCGCGCTGCCACACTCGCCGGCGATGCAGCAGCGCCCCCGCAATCTTGCTCGTCGCAATGCCGTCGGCGGTTTCAACGCGCCGGCCGGAGCCTTGAAACACGCGCATCCCCGTAAACTTTGTAAACTTATCGCACCCGAAAGGACCGCATGAGCCGCAAACCCGTGCCCGCGCAAGCCGGCGACCGTTCCCGTCACGAGCTTCTGTTCGACAAGCCGCAACTGCTCGCACAGCTGTTCGGACAATATGACCGCAACCTGGTCGCGCTCGAAAACCGCCTCGGCGTCTATATCACGGCGCGGGGCAACCGGGTCGGGCTGGAGGGCACCGCGGAGCAGGTGGCGGTGGCGCGCGACGTGCTGAACGACCTGTATGCGCGGATCGGTCGCGGCGAGGAGGTCGATACCGGGCTGGTCGACGCCTCGATCGCGATGGCCGCCGAACCCGTGCTGCACGGCATCATCAAGGCGGATGCCGGCCCGGGCGCGCCGCCGATCATGATCCGCACGCGCAAGAAGACGATCGTCCCGCGCACGCCGGCACAGGCGCATTACATGCGTGAACTGACGACCAACGACATGATCTTCGCGCTCGGGCCGGCGGGTACGGGCAAGACCTATGTCGCGGTGGCGCAGGCGGTGGCGCAGCTCATCAACGGCAGCGTCCAGCGGCTGATCCTTTCGCGGCCCGCGGTCGAGGCGGGCGAACGGCTCGGATTCCTGCCGGGCGACATGAAGGAGAAGGTCGATCCGTATCTGCGCCCGCTCTACGACGCGCTGTACGACTGCCTGCCCGCCGAACAGGTCGAACGGCGGATCGCGAGCGGCGAGATCGAGATCGCGCCGATCGCCTTCATGCGCGGTCGCACCCTGGCGGACGCGTTCGTGATCCTCGACGAGGCGCAGAACACGACCCAGGCGCAGATGAAGATGTTCCTGACCCGCTTCGGCCAGAACAGCCGGATGGTGATCTGCGGCGATCCCAAGCAGGTCGACATCCCCGGCGGCATCGCGGCGTCCGGACTGGGCGATGCGGTCGTGCGGCTGGAGGGGGTGGAGAGCATCTCGATCTGCCGCTTCACCGTGGGGGACGTGGTGCGCCATCCGATTGTCGGGCGGATCGTCGAGGCGTATGAGGGAACGGACGGTTGATGTCCGGGATATCCTTCGTTAGAAAGTGAATATCCCGGAGGATGGAATGGCATCGCTTTTCATCAAGGACGCCAATACGGCCGCGCTGGCTGCTCACGTTGCGGGTCAGCTCGGAACGACGAAGACGGAGGCCGTCCGCCGCGGTTTGACCTGTTTGCATGCCGACGCGGGTCCACCGTCGAAACTGGCGGCCGGCAGCACGGCCGATTGGCTGCGCGCCTATCGCGCGCGACGCCCGCTCCCGGACCGCGAGCAGCTTGAGATCGACAAAGCCTTCTACGATTCGCTGTCGGATGAAGATGATGTCTTCGACCCTTGGTCACGGTGAAGATTTTCGTCGATGCATCGGCATTGGTTTCCATGCTGGCGCTCGAAGACGACTTCCAGGAACTTGGTGACAGGCTCGATGGTGCCGCCCGTCGTATGACGTCGGCGATGGTCATCTGGGAAGCCACGATCGCGCTCAGCGTCGGGCGCGGCATCATGATGGACACCGCTCGGGACGATGTGGCGAACTTCATCGCGGCCCGGGGTATCGTCGTCGTACCGATCAGCGCCATGGAAGCCGATATGGCGCTGGAGGCGCATCGCCGCTTTGGCAAAGGGCGACATCGCGCTCGTCTCAACATGGGTGATTGCTTCGCTTATGCCTGTGCCAAGACGAACGATGCCCGGTTGCTTTATAAGGGCGAAGACTTCACCCACACGGACCTCGCATGATCCAGATCGAACTCTCACGCGAATATCCCTGGCCCGAAGGCAATTGGGAGCTGCTCGCTAGCCGTGCCGCCAGCGCCGCGATCGAGCGAACCCCGCATGGCGAACTCCTGACCGATCCCGCGACGATCGAGATCTCGATCCGCCTCACCCACGACGACGAAGTGCGCACCCTCAACGGGCAGTACCGGCACAAGGACAAGGCGACGAACGTCCTGTCCTTCCCGATGATCCAGCCCGACCTGCTGGAGACCGTCACCCAGAATTCCGACGACGGCGAGGTGCTGCTGGGCGATATCGTCCTGGCGTACGGCGTCTGCGCGGCAGAGGCGGCGGCGAAGGGGGTGTCGGTCGAACATCACGCCACGCATTTGGTGGTGCACGGGACCCTGCATCTGCTAGGCTATGACCATCTGGGGGACGGGGACGCCGACGCCATGGAGGAGATCGAGCGCGCCGCGCTCGCCTCGCTCGGCATTCCGGACCCGTATCTTGTACGCGAGGATTGATCCGCCGCAATGGCCGAGGACCGAAGTAGCGCCGGTGGCGGCGATTCGAACGAGAACGGAATCTGGCGCGGGTTGAAGGCGTTGATCTTCGGCGGCGGCGCCGAGGAATCGCTTCGCGACCAGCTGGAAGACGTCATCGACCGCCACGAGGACGATCCCGCCCCCGATGCGGCGGGCGATCTTTCCCCGCTCGAGCGCCAGATGGTGCGCAACCTGCTGCATTTCGGCGAACGCGACGCGGGCGATGTGGGCGTACCCCGGGCCGACATCGTCGCGGTGGAGGAGGGCACCAGTTTCGACGATCTGGTCCGCATCTTCGCCGAGGCCGGGCACAGCCGCCTGCCCGTATACCGCGACAAGCTCGATACCATCATCGGCATGGTCCATATCAAGGACGTGTTCGCGATCCTGGCGACCGGCGCGCCGCATCCGCCGATCGCCGATCTGATCCGCGAGCCGCTCTACGTGCCGATGTCGCGCGGCGCGCTCGATCTGCTGGCGGACATGCGCCAGAAGCGCGTGCATCTGGCGATCGTGCTCGACGAGTTTTCAGGAACGGAGGGACTGGTCACGATCGAGGACCTGATCGAGGAGATCACCGGCGATATCGAGGACGAGCATGACGACGCGCCCGCCGCGCTGCTCGTGCCGATCGACGGCGGGGCATGGGAAGCCGATGCGCGGGTCGAGCTCGAGGATGTCGCGGAGACCGTCGATCCGCGGCTGGCCGAGGCCGACGGCGATGTCGATACGCTGGGCGGCCTCGCCGCGCTGCTCGCGGGACGGGTGCCGGCGGTGGGCGAATGCATCGATCACCCCAGCGGGTGGAAGCTGGAGGTGACCGAAGCGGACGAGCGGCGGATCAACCGACTTCGGCTGCATCCGCCGATCGGGGCGGCGGTGGAAGACTGAATTCCTCCGTCACCCCGGCCTTGTGCCGGGGGCCAGGGCCACAAATTGACCGCTCGCGACCCTGGATGCCGGGACGAGCCCGGCATGACGGAGGTAAAGATTACGCGGCGCGCATCTTTATGATCTTGCCCGGCGCTCGCGGTGGTTCGCCCTTGGGCAGCGCGTCGATGAGGTCCATGCCGTCGGTGACCTGGCCCCAGACGGTATATTGACCGTCCAGGAAGCGGGCATCGTCGAACACGACGAAGAATTGACTGTTCGCGGTGTCGGGCTGGTTGGTGCGCGCCATCGAGCAGACGCCGCGGACATGCGGTTCCTTCGAGAATTCCGCCTTCAAATTGGGCTTGTCCGATCCGTGCATGCCGGTGCCGGTGGGGTCGCCGCCCTGTGCCATGAAGCCGTCGATCACCCAGTGGAAGACGGCGCCATCGTAGAAGCCGTCATTCGCCAGTTCGACGATCCGCTCGACATGCGCGGGTGCCAGATCGGGGCGCAGCTTGATCGTCACGTCGCCTTGGCAATCTGGGCCGCCATCCAGCGTCAAGGTCAGCGTTTCGGGGGTATCGGCCATCGTTCGTCTCCATAAATGATGGCGCGCAGATAGGGAGCCGAACCGCGGCTGGCAAATCCCGCCGTGCCGCGATAGGCCGGCCTTGCGACCATGATGGCGACGAAATCGGCAAGGAGAGCCCGATGAGCGAAACCCTGCTTTCCCCGGCGGAGGCCGAGACGGTCGCCGCGCCCGACCGCCAGCTCGACGACGACGACCGGTTGCGCCCCGCCTATGTCCGCGCGGTGCTCGATGCCGTCGAGGCGGGCGATGCGGCGCGCGCACGGGTGCTGGTCGAGCCGCTGCATCCTGCCGATATCGCCGATCTGTTCGAACTGACCCCGCGCGAGGATCGCGCGGGGCTGGCGCATGCGGTCGCCGACCTGCTCGACGGCGACGTGTTCGCGGAGATGAACGATTACGTCCGCGAGGACCTGATCGACGCGCTCGACCCGCACCAGGTCGCCGACCTCGCCGCCGAACTGGATACCGACGACGCGGTCGCCATCATCGAGGACATGGACGCGGCGGACCAGCGCGAGGTGCTGCGCGCGATGGAGCCCGACGACCGCGCCGCGATCGAAGAAGCGCTCGGCTATCCAGA